>NZ_CAKRAH010000002.1 GCF_934294775.1 uncultured Dorea sp. | reverse complement strand
ATAATCTTTGATTTCCTGATAGGTTGCTTTCAACTCGGCACTGGTGGCATCCAGCTCGTCCAGATCTAAGTCGATCTATATCGTGGCATCTGGTTTTCGTTTGCCCAAAAGGCACACAGTCTCCACATGGTAAGTTCCCGGGAAGAGATCCACTCCCCCGATTCTTTCTACCTTATATCCTCGTCCCTGTATCATCTCCAGATCACGCGCCAGACTGGTTGGCTTACATGCGATGTATACCAGACGCTCTACTCCGAAGTTTAAGATCTTCATAAGTGCCTTCGGATTAACCCCGTCTCTTGGAGGGTCAAGCATGATAAGATCCGGCACTTCACCGAGTTCGTCGATGACTTTTAATACATCTCCTGCCCAGAAGGTACAGTTATCTAAGTTATTTAACTTTGCATTTTCCTTTGCGGCTTCTACTGCTTCTTCTACAATTTCTACTCCCACAACTTTTTTTGCAACCGGTGCCAGGATCTGGGCGATGGTTCCGGTTCCACTGTAGAGGTCGAATACAACTTTCTCATTCGTATCCCCAATGTAATCTCTGGCTGTCTCATATAAGACTTCTGCTCCCAGTGAATTTGTCTGAAAGAATGAAAATGGTGTGATCTTGAATTTTAATCCCAGAAGTTCTTCATAGAAATAATCCTGTCCATAGAGGACTTCTGTTCCTTCGTCTTTTACAACGTCAGCAAGACTGTCATTCTTTGTATGCAGGATTCCTACCAGTTTTCCTTCATATTCGATTGCAGTCATTTTCTGAATCCAGTTTTCTTTAAACTTCTGGATTTTTTCCATTGCTTCTGCCGCATCCATTCCCAGTGCTCCCTGCTCAGATGCTGTTACGAGGTCTACCAAGATTTCTCCTGTCTTAACTGCTTTTCTTACTAATAAATGTCTGAAATATCCCACATGTTTCATGCGGTGATAATACGGAAGACCGGATTCTCTCGCACATTCCAATGTACATGACAGAATCTTACGGTAGTCGTCATCTACGATCTGACAGTCTGTTACATTTACAATATCATGAAAGCTTCCTCTTTTGTGCATTCCAAGTGCCAGCGGACCGTCTTTATATTCGTCACCAAATGAAAATTCCATCTTATTACGATACCCGGATGTAACCGGGCTTGGTTTTACGCCTTCCCATATATATTCCCCTTCTACCGCTTCATCCATCATCTTTTTTACCTGCTCGTTTTTCATCGCAAGCTGTTCTTCATATGGAAGATTCTGATACGTGCATCCTCCACACTGTCCGAAATGCGGACAGGCCGACGGGATCTCTTTTTCAGAAGGTTCGAGCACTTCTAATAAGCGGCCTTCTGCTTTTCCTTTGCGGATTTTGTTGACCGAGAATTTTACTTTCTGTCCCGGCACTCCATTTTTTACGATCACGCATCTGTCCTCTTCTGGAAGATAGATGCGTCCTTTATTTGGAAATTCTACGGATTCAATTATGCCTTCGTATACCTGACCTTTTTTCATATAACAATAGCCTTTCTATAATCTATACTAAATATTTTTATCTTCTTTTACTGTATTTTTACTTCTTTTATTCTGATCTGCAGAACTATGCAGGTTTTCTATGATTTTTCTATCTGTCCATGATTCCGTTACTGTTTATAGACAGCCTTCAGGATGGTTCCTTCCTGTTCCACCCGTACATGTTTCAGACTCTTCACATACTGGTTGAACTGGGAATAACCATAATCCCGGATCTTAAAGTCTTTGTATTTTTCATACGTTTTATTACCCAGGGTACTTAATTCCATACCTGTTTTTCCAGCTTTTTTTACGATCTGTACCACGTATGTATCTATATTTTCTTTGAGATCCTGATCTTCCCTTAATGCTACAGATACAATATTTCCATGCTTCACCAGCTGGATTCTCGTAAACTCTTCCAGGAATTTTGACAGCATATTATAGCCATAGCTTCGGACGTCAAAATCCGGATAAAGGCTTACCAGACGGCTTCCAACTTCACCCAGTCCCGTTGCCTTGTTGCTGTCCTGATTCTCTATGATCATCTTGATGATCGCATCTTCGATCTTTTCTTTGCTTCGTCTGTCATGTGATGTTGCATTCTTGGTCGTTCCCGGATTCTGTTCATTCATCAGGTTTTCCAGAATGGTAAATTTGTCACATGCTTTGCGGAATGGTTCCGGAGTCTTATTCTCTCCCATCCCAATCACCATCTTGCCGCTTTCTCTTAAACGGCTTACCAGTCTTGTAAAATCACTGTCACTGGATACAATACAGAATCCATCCACATCATTCGTATACAGGATATCCATTGCATCAATAATCATCGCTGAATCCGTTGAATTCTTGCCCTGTGTATAGCTGAACTGCTGGATTGGTGTGATCGAATTCGTCAACAGTTCATCTTTCCAGCTCGAATGCTGGGTGCTTGTCCAGTCTCCATAGATTCTTTTGTATGTGATAATTCCATACTTGGATAATTCTGTCAGTATTGGTTTTATATATTTTGCAGATACATTGTCCGCATCAATCAATAATGCATAACACTGTTCTTCCATCTTTTTCCTCCCATACAGCCACAAGAGAAAAGCAGGCCAGACGCCTTTCCTATAACAGATAGGTTCTTAACCTGCTTTTTTTCTTCACTTCTTTTTGCTATTCGTCTGCCCGGTTCTTATACCTGATCGTCATCATCGAAGAAGTCATCATCGAAATCATCGTCGTCAAAATCATCTTCAAAGTCTTCCAGATAATCCGGGGTAAAGAAGCAATATACGGCATAAGCAATTCCTGCAACTGCAGCGACTGCACCGACAACAGCCAGAATCCAAAGTACAGTTTTGCCGTGTTTGTCTTCTTCCTTATTATTCATCAGTTCGCTGAGCTTAGATGCTGCAATAATCTCTTCTACTTTACTCATGCTTTCACGTCCTTTCCTCTGCTCTTGTAGCAAATCAATTCTGCGTTTATTATACCACTATCTATAGATGATTACTACTTCTTTTTCATATATTTTTCTATACCTTACTATCTGTGTTACTGTTCACACGTTGTGTATGTAACACCTCTACACTTTCTGCAATCTCGCAAATGCAGCAAACATCTTCTTGGTTCCTGGTCCGTCAAAGTCTACCGTTACTTCATAATCTCTTCCGCCTTCTGTGATTGCAGTTACCGTTCCTTCGCCGAATTTGATATGTTTTACACGGTCTCCGACACCATACGGAAGACTGCCTCCCTTCGGTGTTCCAAACTGCTGTACCGGCTTTGCCGTGGCAAATGCTTTGGTTTTAAATGTCTCTTTTGCCTGCATAAAGGATGTCTTGACTCTTACCGGTTCTTCGCTTTCTTCTTTCTTTTCTTTCTTGGCAGGTCCTGTTGCCAGGAGCTCCATCGGGATCTCTTTTAAGAACCGGGACATCTTCTTATACTGTGTCTCTCCGTGTACCATACGTTTCCTTGCACAGGTCAGTGTCAGATCTTTTTCTGCTCTTGTAATACCTACATAGCAGAGTCTTCGTTCTTCTTCCAGATCTCCCGGATCTTCTGATGTGATCGTCATATAGCTTGGGAATAACCCATCTTCCATTCCTGCCAGATATACATGCGGGAATTCCAGACCTTTTGCACTATGTAATGTCATAAGGACTACATAATCCGTACTTTCATCCAGGCTGTCAATATCTGCAACAAGTGCCACATCTTCCAGGAACCCACTCAATGTCGGCTCGTCATTCTGTGAGGCACAGTTTTCTTCATAAGATGCAATCTTATTACGGAGCTCATCGATATTTTCAATACGGGAAGCTGCCTCTTCGCTTTCGCATTCGTGGATCAGTGCATCAATATATCCGGTCTCTTTTATGATCTCTTCCATCAGTTCAGAAACGCTCATATCCTGTGTATCATTTTTAAAATGTTCGATCATAGCTACAAAAGATTCCAGTTTTGCCTGTCCTCTTCCGATATTCGGGATCAGGTCAACTGCCCGGAGTCCATCATAAAAGCTGCATCCTTTTGATGCTGCATATTCTTGTACACGGTTGATGCTGGTAAGTCCGATTCCTCTTTTTGGCACATTAACGATTCGTCTGACTGCCAGGTCATCTCTTCCGTTATCTACCGTCTTCATATATGCAAGCAGATCTTTGATTTCACGTCTTGCATAGAAGTTTACACCACCGATTACTTTATATGGAATACTGTCTCTGATAAATCTTTCTTCGAACATACGGGACTGTGCATTCGTACGGTAAAGTACTGCGTTGTCTTTATATTCGCATTCTTCCTTATTCACATGGCGTCTGATATCACCGACTACATATTCTGCTTCTTCATATGCCGAATCAAACTGACGGAACTGGATCTGATTTCCTTCTTCATTCTCCGTCCAGAGCGTCTTTTCTTTTCTTCCCTGATTATTCTGGATCACTGCATTTGCCGCATTCAGGATATTTCCGGTAGAACGGTAATTCTGCTCAAGTTTGATTACTTTGGTGTCTTCAAAGACATTTTCAAAATCCAGAATATTCTTAATATTGGCACCGCGGAACTTATAGATTGACTGATCATCGTCACCAACTACGCACAGGTTGCGGTATTTTGATGCCAAAAGTTCAATCAGCTTAAACTGTACCGTATTCGTATCCTGATACTCGTCTACCATGATATAACGGAACCGTTCCTGATAGTACTCCAGTACATCCTTCTGTGTCTGGAATAACTGTACGGTTTTAAATAACAGATCATCAAAATCCAGTGCATTATTCGATCTTAACTGTTTTTCATACTCTTCATAGACATCTGCAATCTTCTTACGGCCAAAATCTCCTTCTGCGCGCAGTCTGAATTCCTGCGGCGTAACCAGCTCATCTTTTGCACGGGAAATCTCTGAAAGCAATGCTCTTTCCCTGTAGGTCTTCGTATCTATCTGTAACAGCTTACAGACCTCTCTCATCAGGGTCTTCTGATCGTCGCTGTCATAGATTGTAAAGTTGGTATCGTATCCAAGCAGATCTATGTGTCTTCTTAAGATACGTACACACATAGAGTGGAATGTGCTTACCCAGATACTCTCTGATCCATATCCGACCAGCTTATCCACACGTTCTCTCATCTCTCCGGCTGCTTTGTTCGTAAATGTGATTGCCAGAATATTCCATGGATTAATCTGTTTTTCTTCTATTAAATATGCGATTCTGTGCGTTAACACTCTTGTCTTTCCAGAGCCTGCACCCGCCAGGATCAAAAGCGGTCCTTCGGTATGGAATACTGCTTCTTTTTGCTGTTCATTTAGTGTATCGTATATACTCAATCTTTTTTGTTTCCTTTCTTATCTTGTAATTTCTGTCTTATAATACCTGTTCTGTATTTTATCCCTGACTGCCTGCTTCCTGTTTTTCTTTTTCAAGCTTCATCATGGTTTCATGTTCTTTTTTGATTTCTTTATAGAGAGCTTCTGATGTCCAGTTCTGATTCTGTACGGTTACAACTGCCTTTAATGGAATCTGGACCTTTTCTTTCCGCATCTGGAACAACAGTTTATCCAGCATCCGGTGATCTTCCATCTGGATTACGATCATCTCTTCTTCAAACGCTTCTGTATCCTGCTGTTCTGATATCTGACTGTCCGTAGTTTCCTTTTCATTTATCAGACCTGTCAGTTCCCCGATACTTTTCAAATATTCTTCTTTTTCTACATATTTTATCCGAAAGCCCAGAAAACTTCCGAGCATTCCCAGTTTTCTGCCCTTCTTCGTGCCTTTCAGATTATAGCATAAAATCATTGATCGCATATGCATTCTTCCCCTTTTCGAATGTCTGTTTCCATTATAATTGCTTTGCCCTTGTTCTGCAAGAAGCATTTTCATCTGCAAAAAGGGACAGGGCATTTTAAAAAGGGGACGGGGTATTTTTAAAAAAACCCCGTCCCCTTTTTATCTTTACGCGCTAATTGCATTTCCAGTATACAATTGATAATATCTTCCCTTTTCTTCGATCAGTTCATCGTGTGTTCCACGCTCAATGATCCGTCCCTGTTCCAGTACCATGATACAGTCGGAATTACGTACCGTAGACAGTCTGTGGGCAATGACAAAAGTGGTTCTTCCATGCATCAGCTTATCCATGCCATCCTGTACAATACGCTCTGTTCTCGTATCAATCGAGCTGGTCGCCTCATCCAGGATCAATACCGGCGGATCAGCAATTGCTGCTCTTGCTATCGCAAGAAGCTGTCTCTGTCCCTGACTTAGGTTCGCTCCATCTCCCGTCAGCATCGTATCATAACCATTCGGAAGTCTGCGAATGAAGCTGTCGGCATTAGCAAGCTTTGCAGCTGCCACAATCTCTTCATCGGTCGCATCCAGTTTCCCGAATCTGATATTGTCACGCACCGTTCCGGTGAACAGATGTGTATCCTGCAGTACAATACCAAGCGAACGCCTGAGATCAGCCTTTTTAATCTTATTGATGTTGATTCCGTCATAACGGATTTTTCCATCCTGGATATCATAAAAGCGGTTGATCAGATTCGTAATCGTCGTCTTACCTGCTCCGGTTGAACCTACAAATGCAATCTTCTGTCCCGGTTTTGCGTACAATTTGATATCGTGAAGCACGATCTTTTCATCATTGTAACCAAAATCCACTCCGTTGAATACAACTTCACCTTTTACTTCCACGTAATCTACGCTTCCGTCATTTTGATGTACATGTTTCCATGCCCAGCGGTCGGTTCGTTCCTCGCACTCGGTCAGTTCGCCGTCCTTTTCCTTTGCATTGACCAGTGTCACATATCCTTCATCCAATTCTTCTTTTTCATCCATCAGACGGAAGATTCTGTCAGCACCTGCCATCGCCATAACGATTGCATTCATCTGCATACTGATCTGGTTGATCGGCATACTGAAACTTTTGTTAAATGTCAGGAAACTTGCCAGTCCTCCAAGTGTGAATCCCCCCACTTTGCCAAGCGCAAGCACACCTCCGACAATCGCACAGATTACATAACTGATATTTCCAATCTGCGCATTGATCGGTCCTAAAAAGTTGGCAAATGTATTGGCTCTGTCTGCACTTACATATAATTCATCGTTTAATTTCTTAAAATCCTGTATATTTTCTTCTTCATGGCAGAAGACTTTTACGACTTTCTGGCCATTCATCATTTCCTCAATATATCCATTGACCGTTCCGAGATCTTTCTGCTGCTTTGCAAAGTATGCACCACTCTGGCCTGCTGATTTTTTCGAACAGAATACCATGATTCCAACCATGATCATCGTCACAACCGTAAGTGGGATACTTAAGATCAGCATGCTGATAAATACACTGATGATCGTAATCCCACTGTTTAAAAGCTGCGGCATACTCTGGCTGATCATCTGTCTCAATGTATCGATATCATTGGTGTATACCGACATGATATCCCCATGTGCATGTGTATCAAAATATTTAACAGGAAGCTTTTCCATATGTGAGAACAAATCATTTCTCAAGTTACGAAGTGTACCCTGTGTTACATTTACCATCAGACGGTTATATCCAAACGTTGCTGCAACACCAATTGCATAGAACGCAGCCACTTTGCCGATTGCATGTGCAAGCGGCGTAAAATTCGGATTATCTGATAACAGAAATGGCGTGATATATTCATCGATCAGGTTCTTCATGAACATCGTTCCCTGTACGTTACAAAGTACACTGATGACGATCAGTATCACAACACTGATGCAATGGAACTTATAGTCCTTTAATACATATTTCATAAGGCGGAGGAATAATTCACCCGGATTTTTTACCTGTGGTTTCATTCCCCGCGGCGCTCTATTCGGTCCCGGCATCTTATTCACCCTCCTTTTCATCAAAATCTCCACCACCGCTCGTCTGTGATTCATAGACTTCACGGTATATGTCGTTATGCTTCAATAATTCTTCATGTGTACCGAATCCATTGACCTTACCATCTTCCATAACAATGATGCGGTCTGCATCCTGTACACTGGAAATTCTCTGTGCGATAATAAGCTTTGTCGTATCCGGTATCTCCTCACGGAATGCTCTCCGGATCTTCGCATCTGTCGCTGTATCTACGGCACTGGTACTGTCATCAAGGATCAATACCTTTGGCTTTTTAAGCAGCGCTCTTGCGATACAAAGTCTCTGCTTCTGACCTCCGGATACGTTGCTTCCGCCCTGTTCGATATACGTCTCATATTTTTTCGGGAAACGCTCGATGAATTCATCTGCACACGCAAGTTCACATGCACGTCTGCATTCTTCTTCTGTCGCATTCTTATCTCCCCAGCGCAGGTTATCTAATATCGTTCCTGAGAACAGTACATTATTCTGCAGTACCACCGATACCTGGTTACGGAGCATTTCCATATCGTAGTCTTTTACATTCTTTCCGCCTACCTGTACTTCACCTTTTGTCACATCATACAGACGGCTGATCAGGTTGACAAGACTGGTCTTGGCGCTTCCGGTTCCTCCGATGATTCCGATTGTCTCACCGGAATGGATCTGCAGATTAATATCTTCCAGCACAGGCTCTTCACTGTCTTTTTTATATGCAAAGTCTACGTGACGAAATTCAATACTTCCATCTTTTACTTCCATAACCGGCTGCTCTGGATTCTGAAGATCGCTGGTCTCATTTAACACTTCTGTTATACGTCTCGCACTTGCAATACTCATTGTGATCATTACAAATACCATCGACAGCATCATCAGACTCATCAGTATGTTCATACAATATGTAAGAAGACTCATCAGTTCACCGGTTGTCAGTGAATCACTGGCGATCATCTTCGCACCCAGCCAGCTGACTAACAGGATACAGGTATATACTGCTGTCTGCATAAGTGGTGCATTAAATACCAGATTATTTTCTGCTTTTACGAAAATGTTATAAATATTTTCACTAGCCTTCTTTAACTTAGAAGTCTCCTGCTCTTCTCTTACATATGCCTTTACCACACGGATTGCTGATACATTTTCCTGTACAGACTCATTCAGGTCATCATACTTTGGAAATGCCTGCTGGAAATACTTTGTCGCATGGCTCATGATCAGGAACAGTAAGAAGCCAAGAATGATAACTGCCGCCAGGTAAACACTCGCAAGTTTTGCATTGATCGTAAATGCCATAACCATGGCGCAGATCATGCTGGCAGGTGCTCTGGTAAACATACGCAGGATCATCTGGTATGCATTCTGTATATTGGTTACATCTGTGGTCATTCTTGTGACAAGTCCTGCAGTGCTGAACTTATCGATGTTCGAGAATGAAAATGTCTGGATATTATTGAACATGGCTTCTCGTAAGTTCCTTGCAAATCCTGCAGATGCTTTTGCTCCATATCTTCCGCCCATCATACCGGCAAATAACCCGATAGCCGCAGCTACGACCATGATTCCGCCGACTTTGTAAATGTGATGGATATCCCCTGCATTGACTCCTTCATCGATGATCGACGCCATCAGAAATGGAATGATCATCTCCATCAATACCTCAAGGATCATAAAAAGCGGGGTTGCAATGGATGCTGCTTTGAATTCTTTGATCTGTTTTGCTAATGTCTTGATCATTGCATTTTTCCCTTTCTTTTTTGTTGTTTTTCGCTTATTATATTATCTTCATTATTTTATTTCATACTTCTTTGCATTTGCCCTGATCTGGTCCAGCACTTTATAAAATGTATGAAGATCTTCTTTTTCTATATTTTCTGATAATTCCGCTTCGATATGCTCTACGACATCTTCAAAAGCCTCCTGGCTTTCAATTCCTTTTTCTGTCAGGAGCACCTTTTTCAACCTGGCATCCTGTTTTACCGACTCACGTCTTACAAATCCTTTCTTTTCCATTAACTGGATCAGATTCGTAACGGTTGATCTGCCCACGGAAAATTGCTGCTCGATGTCTTTTTGAAAAATGTCCCGGTCCTGGTTCTCATAAAGATACCGGATGATCCAGCCATGCATCATCGTCACTTCATCAATCCCGGATTTTCTTACATGCGCAGACAGATTTCTTGAAAGCTTCAGGTCTGTACAATGTATCTCCGGCCCGATCTTTCTTCCCTTTTCTTCCACACTACCATCCTTTCTCTTTTCAAATATATGCCGACTCAGATTGTTCAGCACCGAATTGTTCATATATGAATTGTTTGCCATCGAACATATTTTAACATTTCTTTTTTTATTGTCAATACCTTTTTTATTTATGCTTACAATTCCTGGTTACGAATTCCAAATTGGCGCAATCCATACCCACTACTGTATCGTACGGGATTTTCAATAAAAAATACCTGCATCTTTTCCGACATTTTATCTTTTATGTCGTCAAAAAACGCTTGCTATATAGTTTTTAAAACTATATAATAATTACATTGAGGTGATAAAAAATGACAATTGATACAAAAGATATGCTGAACAGCATTTTATCAAGCATCTCACGAATTGATTACGTGAGACCGGATGATATTCCGAATATAGATTTATACATGGATCAGGTCACAACCTTTATGGAAAAAGAACTGGCTTCCAGCAAACGTCATGCAGATGATAAGATTCTCACCAAGACCATGATCAATAACTATGCCAAGAATAACCTGCTTCCACCGCCGGTGAAAAAGAAGTATTCAAAAGAACATTTATTAGTGATGATTTTCATCTACTATTTTAAAAACTTCCTTTCCATTAAGGATATCGAAACATTGCTTAAACCACTTACGGAAAAATATTTCTCTTCAGACCAGGATTTTGACATTACTGCTATCTATAAGGAAGTATGTGAACTTGAAAAGTCCCGGATTCCTGAATTTTCAAAAGAAATTATCCGTTCTTATAATGCTTCCAAAAAAAGCTTTGAAGATGTTCCTGAAGAGGATCGTGATTCACTCCAGTTATTTGCATTTATCTGTAATCTGAGTTTTGATATCTATGTTAAGAAACAGATTGTCGAAAAGCTTCTGGATAATTTTCCGGATCTATTGCATCCGGAACCGGCTGATAAAAAATAATACGGCGAAAGTTCTTTACGAACAGCTATAGAGAAGCTGCCATCTGCATGATCAGAAACCGGCAACTTCTCTTGCATGCTTTGGCATGATAAAAAATGCCAGAACTATTTATAAAAGTAGTTCTGGCATTTTCATTACCATACATCTTAAAATGTAGTTATCATTTTTTATAATAACTCTTTACAATTATGGTATTCTTCCACATCTTATTCTGCTTATTCGTCTTTGGCTTCCCCAAGTCCAATTCTTTCAAAGACCATATCATATCCATCATTTCCATAGTTCAGGGAACGGTTTACCCTGCTGATTGTTGCTGTAGAAGCTCCTGTCTTCTCTGCAATCTCAAGATATGTCTTATGTTCTCTTAACATCTTTGCAACCTCGAAGCGCTGTGATAAGGAAAGTAATTCATTGATTGTACAGATGTCTTCAAAAAATGTATAACACTCTTCTTTATTCTCCAGGCTTAAAATGGCTTGAAAAAGATAGTCAACCGCTTCTGTCCTGATTTTTTTACTCATATTAATATCTCCTTTGTAGCAGATTCATTACCGTTACATTTTAACACACTAAATTCATAAAGTCTATAGTTTTTTATTGTGTTTTAAAGAAGCTTTCAATTTTTCCAGTGAAAGATTGGCAATCAGCTCTTCTGGAAAATCTGCTTTCTTCAAAACTTCTTCTGCATATGGATATTCTGCAATATCCACATCTACATGTGAATCACTGCCAAGAACAATCATTGCTCCCTGTTTTTTGCATTCTTTTATCATTCTCAGACAGTTCTCCCTTGTGTTCTCACGGAATCCGTCCGGACGCAGGGAGGAATTGTTCACCTCTAATAAAGTTCCCGTCTTTTTTGCCTGGCTCACCAGACGTTCCATATCAACCGGAAATCTTCCATCATCCGGATGACCGATGATATCCACATATCGATGTTCCATTACTTTTTCATATGCTGCAGTGACCTTTTCCACGGTTCTTTCCCCTTTGAAACATGGTGTGTGCATACTCGCAATCGCTATATCCAACGTCTTAAGTGTCTCTTCCGGAAGATCCACCTCTCCATCTTCATTCATAATATTTAATTCTGTTCCCAGTAAAAGTTCGATTCCGTATCTTTTTCTTGGAACAACTCTCAGATTCTGAAAATAAAATAAATGACAGGTTCCAGGCATCTGTGGCGCATGTTCTGTAATTGCCAGCCCTTTCAAGCCTTTATCTGCTGCTGTCTTCGCCATCTCATTGATGGTATTGTAAGCATGTCCACTTGCCAGGGTATGTGTATGAGTATCTATTTCTACTCTCATATGGTATTCTCCTTCTTATATTTTTTATATTTCATTTTTCTTTTGTTTTTATTTCGGGCGTTGCTTTTTCTATATTCTTTTTAGCTTTAACGCTCTAATATTTCGCAACAGGAAATATTATACAGTATATTTTCTAATTTTTCCACCAATTCTATTCTGGAAAGTATGTTTTTATTATTCTTTTCCAAAGAAACATGCCTTAATTTTTTTTGATGTCATACTATAACAAATGTAGCTGCTAATTCATGTTTTAACAATCAGAAGGAGATTTATTTATGAACAGAAAACACGATCAAAAACACATTTCAACAAAACAACTGCCTGTGAACCACTCTGCCAATATTTATAGGGAAAACACAGAATCTCTGACCAATCAGGAAATCATTGATTCTTATGATTACCTTGCAGGTGCCGCGTCTTCGCAGGATTGCACCGGTTTAATCCCATCTGCACCTCTTAATGATGCTGAACTGGATTCTTATGAAGAACTTTATCCTTTTCTTCCTCTGGTTCCACCTCCAGAGAATTCTGATTCTGGTTCCAGTGAGCATAATCCAGATTCTGCAAAACATTACTATCATCCCGACTCTGTCCGTTAACAGATTCTGCATGGAAAATATATTTGAAAATATTTAAAAATCCTGTTTTTTCTTGACATGTCTCCGAATCACAGCTAATCTTATAAAAGGATTTTATTTTATAATTTTTATAATATTGAGAGGTATCTGATCATGAAAAACATACTAATGATAGCAACTGGTGGTACCATTGCGTCCAAAGAAGGGGATCTTGGACTGACGCCAGCTGTAACAGGTGAGGAACTGGCAGCCAGTGTGCCTGGTATCAGGGAAATCTGCCATCTGGAGGTTCTCCAGCTCATGAACATCGACAGTACAAATATGCGTCCCCGTCAGTGGCTGATGATCCGAGATGCGATTATGGAAAACTATAACAATTACGATGGATTTGTTATCCTTCACGGAACAGATACGATGGCATACACAGCTGCTGCGCTTTCCTATCTGATCCAGGATAGCAGGAAGCCAATTGTTCTGACCGGCTCCCAGAAGCCAATGGCCAATCCTTATACTGATGCGAAAATTAATCTGTTCCAAAGCATTCTGTATGCAGCCGATGATCTTTCCTGCAATGTCTGCATCGTCTTCAATGGCAAGGTTGTTGCCGGAACCCGCGGCCGCAAACAGCGCACCAGAAGTTTTGATGCCTTTGACAGCATGAACTTCCCGGAACTTGCAATTATCCGCGACAGCCGTATCATCCATTACTACACGGAATCACGCCCGGCACCAGAAGACTTAAAAAGTTACGACAGTCTCAATGACCGTGTCTTCGTTCTGAAGCTGACACCGGAAGTAAAAGCTGAGATTTTCGATCTTTTAAGCGGTCACTATGATGCGATTATCCTGGAAACATTTGGAATCGGTGGAATCCCGGAATACGATGATTCCTTTGAACAGGCAATTTTTTCATGGGTTGATTCCGGTAAGACGATTGCGGTAACCACACAGGTCCCGGAAGAGGGATGTGATCTTGGTGTGTACCAGGTTGGCAAGAAGTTCAGTAATCATAAGGGTATTCTGCAATCTGATGATATGACTACAGAATCTATCGTTGCGAAACTCATGTGGATTCTGGGGCAGACTGATGATCAGGATGAGATTGCACGGTTATTTTACCGGGAAATTAATCACGATCGGGTGTAATATTGTTGTTTAATACATTAAAATAGGACTGCACTTTTGGGAGAATTGCAGTCCTGAGGAAAAAGTTATGAAAAAGATTTAAAGTGTTGTTCTTTCGAACAATTCATAGTATACGGGTTAATTGTGATGAAACCATGATAAAATCACAAACAAATTGTTAATAAAATCAAAAGAAATCTGAAAGACTTTTCAGATTTCTTATTTTTTCTCTAATTTCCGCATATGCATCATATAAATCACGAACAGGATTCCTCCCGTAAATATCCATGATGCCACATATACATCCATTAGTGCTTCATATGTCGGTATAACCTTAAAGACGATCATCAGCCAGATCACACACAGAATCTCTGTAAATCCGATTCCACAGAGCATACACTCTCAGAATATTTTTTTACAACGTTTCAGATTACCCGCTCCATAATTCTGTCCGATAAAAGTCACTGCCGCCTGTGCAAATGCCACTGCAATATCATAAGAAAAATACTCAAAATTAAGAGCCAGCGATGATCCTGCAATCGCATTTTCTCCAAATAAATTAATTCCGCTCTGGATAAATACATTTGACACTGAGAAAATTGCGCCCTGGATTCCCGCCAGCGCCACACAGCTTCCAACCGCGGCCAGTGCTTTTGATCCGGCAAATCTGCCAACCACAGCTACATCCGCCGAGTTAAATAACTGTTGTAAAATACTACTGAATGCTAATGGTATTGCAAACTCTAATTCTCATTAATATTAGAAGAAACGCTTAAGTTCTTTTCTTCATCGTACTGTACCGTAACTACAGTATCATCCGACATCCATCCATTAAAGGTATTTGTAAATGTTGTCCCTTCGCTGGTGGTTCCGCTAATCTTTAACATGGTTGCATGTTTTACTTTTTCCGGTATCTGTACAGTTACCTCTGAATACGGTTTTATACTTTCTGTTCCGACAGTTTCCGTAAGGCCGAAATCAGAATCCACATTTTCTAATTCGAATGGTGTATTATTACGGATGGTAACAGATACCTCTGTATAATTCTCTCCACCTTCTGCCTTTACAATGCTTGCTCCATTATATGCTGCAATCCCAGACATTCCACAAACCAATGCTGCTGATAACATGATTGTACAAATTGCTTTTTTCATTAAGAAACGCTCCTCTTTTTCACTTCATTTTCGTAATTAATAACTGAGGTATCCTGCGTTCATTGCCATGCAAATTCCGCAATCCTCAAACAACGTTCTAATGATAGCATTACAGGCATAAATTTCCTATGAATAATTTGAACAAACTTCCAGTCTTTCTTTTCTGATTTTTATACGATTTTATTTCTGACAGCAGCTTTTTCTTTTTTCTTCACATTATTCCTTGTCAAAATCTACTTCAAATGTTCCTTCCGGTGTCTTCATGGTCAGAATTCCCAGGTTAAAATCCTCATCCTGGATGGTAATATGGTATTCAAATACCACATCTTCTTCAAATTTGGATAATAACAGATAGGTTCCATTTTCTTTTCCATCAATCTGATCACAGATATCATCATATACATCCGCTCCGGAAATTTCTCTTGGGTATCCAGATGCCTTTATTTTCTTTTCGATAATTTCATATAATTCGTTCATAGTTTTTCTCGCTTTCTTAATATATTTGTCATATGTTTTTCAGCTTATACTTCTTTTATGGTCATATTTTGGGGATTGTGCTTTTTGCTTTCCATAATGTGAATGATCTCTTTATCAGTCTGCGTCATGCCCTGATTGCCGATATGCGCCATATTCCGGATACATTCTTCCGGGGTCTCTGCACAGATTCCGTCACTGACACGAAGTGCTGCGCCGTGAACGGCTGTAATCGCAGACATGACTGCTGCTGCGGAGCCACTTGCTACTTTCATCGCACATCCGACTTTTCCACCGTCACAGATCATACCGGTTACGGTTCCCGACATATTCCTTACTGCATATCCGAGTTGTTCGTTGTCTGCACCCATCAGATATGCAATCCCAACCGATGCCGCAGTTGAAGAGGCCATGACACACGAGCACATCGGTGATAATTTTCCGATATAGGCATTGATGTAACGGTTAACCAGATGGGCAATTGCAATCGCACGCACTTTCTTTTCTTCTGAAACCTCTAATACATCTGCCGCTTCACTCACCGGAAGGATAACTACCAGTCCCTTTGTACCTGCCCCGGAGCTGCTCATCGTTGGAAGCGGACATCCATCCAGCCTGCTTTCAGCCGCTGAACTTACCTTTAACATAATTCTGGTCATCAGGTCATCTTTTAATAATCCTGATGCTTTTTCACTTCGGATCGCATCTGCAATTCCAACTCCTGTCTTTGTCTCTTCGGAATACACAGCCAGTGTTTCATTCATCTTTACTCCATCCAATAGAAAATGCAGTTCTTCTTCCGATGCGGTATCTACCACTTCCCGGATCCCGGCAATTGTCATCTGCTTTAATTCTTCGATGAGAGAGTCATCCGATGCCTGTCCTTTTTCCATCTCTTTTTCGAATACAATTTCGTCATTCCGTTTCAGGCATACGACATTCGTGTGGCTGCCACGGATGATACATTCCGTTTTTTCCGTTTCAGTCTGTATGATACATTTTACATAAAGTCCGGATTCCTTAGGATTAATTACAACCGAAACAGCCTGCTGCTCCTGTAACTCTTTCATTTTTTCCAGAATCTCCGGTGTGATATCTTCCAGAAGTTCCAGTCCTTTTTCAGGATTTTTTAAATATACTCCAAGTGCTGCTGCATATGGCAGTCCGACATAAGTACAGCCCGGAATTCCGGCTGACATTCCATTCTTATAGATTCCGGCGTTGACTTCTACCTCTACCGACGTTACCTTTTTTTCATTTTCTACAATTAATTTTCCTGCATTTGCTGCACATAACGCAACACATACCGGCTCTGTACATCCAAGTGCCGGAACTACATCTTTCTTTAAAAGTGTGATGATCTTTTCTTTATTTAACATGTTTCTTCCCCAATTCGTTTATTTTGACCAGACCAGTGCTTCCTTCCCGGTATAGTTAAATTTCCCGTCATTTTTTTCTTCAAGTGCTTTTATGATATGATAAGTGTACTCGTTATACGGTGTCGGGATACCCAGCTCTTTTCCCATACGCATCAGAACGCCGGAGAACATATCAATCTCCGTATGCCGACCGGCATCCAGATCCTGAAGTGTTGAATATCTTGCTTTCGGTGGCACCGCACTTCCTCTGCCTGATACATCCGAAGCCTTATTCAGATCAATTCCTTTTGCCTTAGCAATCGCTTCCAGTTCCCGCTTCAGGCCATTCTGTATCGCTTTCATGTGTTCGCTGTCGCCATAGCATCCAACACCTGCCCCTACGATTGCCTGTGGAAGATTGTTACAGACATTTAAACGGAATTTACTCCACACTTCTTCCATTGCATACTCTGTTGCACGGTAATGAATTCCTGTATTTTCAAATAATTCTTCGATTGCTCTTACTCTTTCACTGTCATAAGGCGCTTCATATTCTCCAAAGATAATACCAATCGTTGTCTCCGGGTCGAAGTGATATCCGTCGTCTTCTCTGTGTGAAGCTACTTTTATAACTGCCGGCAGGATATGTGATCTGTCAATGGCCTGCGAAATGATATCTTCACTGTCCACACCGTTCATAAGGCTCATGACGATGGTATTTTTTCCTACTGCCTTTTTGATGCTATCCAGTGCTCCCGGTAATGCACCATATTTTAACGATACGACCAGAAAATCCACTCCATTTACTTCTTCCGGTGTCCACACTTCCGGATGATATGTATTTCCGTTGATCGCACAGCCCTTTTCTTTTAATCTGTGGTAGCGTTCTCCCTCTGCGATAATGCCAAGCTTTATATCTTCGCGTCCTGAAAGTCCCCATATCACATAAGAACCGACTGCTCCTGCGCCTAATACTGCAACTGATTTTATACTCATCTTCTGGTCCTCCTCATCTCGTTCATTTGCTATATGTATAATGCAAGCTTATCATTCAAAGCCTGTTTCATACTCTGATATCTACAGAACCTGCCAGTGGCAGCTTATCTTATATAGTTTGGTATGCAGAAAAAAATGATTGCAATCATTTTTCTGACTGCAACCATTTTATCACATCGGTGTTCTTTTTGTCTTTGATTTATTTCAGTTTTCCATATTCTTCATCAGATACTGCTTCACACCACTCATTTGAAGTCTCTTCTCCAGGAACTATCTCCTGTATTATTGTAAAAATCATATCATATGTAAATATTATAAATTTGCATTCTAGATATGTCTAATACTTGTGTTGTATTATTTTTCATGCTTTAAAAGCATATCTACATCGGTGTTCCTACCTCTATCAGATTACCATCCAAGTCATAAAACCGTACTATCTGCTGCCCCCAGCTATGTGTCATCAGTTTGCTGACATATGTTACATCCGGATACAACGCTTCCAGTTTTTCCACAAATCCTTCGATATCCGTTTCTTCAAAATACAGCTCACAGGCATGGTTCTTTGAAATAACCTCTTTATTCAGACATTCTCTCCAGATCTTTTCATCCTGAAGTACAAGTCCTTCTGTCAAAATCACCTTTCCATCACTATTAAGAATGGTGTTCAACCCGAACAGATCATGATAGAATTTCTTTAACTTCTCGACATCTTTTACTGCAATCAATATATTCTTTAAGCGCATTTCTTTTCTCCACTATGCTTTTACTTGACTTTATTTTCCCTGAACTTTATTTTTTCAGATTTTATTTCCCCGGACTTTATTTTCCTCGCTCCGCCAGATATTCTTCTGTCAGCGCTACCGCATCTGCAATACACTGCGGACAGCTGCAAAGCACTTTACCGGTCTCCACACCTTTTAATTCCCGGCAGATACAGGAACCGTTTTTCTCTTTGAATTTTTCTACTTTGCTCCGGATTTTTTTATATGTGTCACCTTTCGTTTTTGATCCTTCTTCTGTGCTTCCCTGGCTGTTATCAAGTCCGATGATCATTGCCATTCCAGACAATGCACCACACATCTCCATAACTCCCATACCAAGACCGAAACCTTCTGCAATCCGGAACATATCCTCCTCGCTGATTCCGAATTCTTCACAGAATGTACAGGCCACGGCCTGTGCACAGTTACATCCTTTCTGGTGTAATTCTGCTGCATGTTCTGCTTTTGTGCCCATATTCTTTCCCTCCTGTTGATATATAAACATTTCCTTATAGCTATATATTGCTTTGTGTTCGAGCAATTTCTCCCATTATCTCTCCTGTTATAAGATTACACATTTTATTGAAAATTTGTTATTTATATTAATATATATATTAACACAAAAATGTAAGAAATGTAATTCTAAGCTAATAAAAATAGAAACAAAAAGGAGCTGAATTTCATCCAATGTCTTCACAAAATGACATCGGATAAGATCCAGCTTATTTTATTTCCATACATTCTACAATATGTTTATTTCATAAACAGATTCAACACTCCCGTCGACTGCAGGAACAGAATCACCATGATCACCGGCATAATATAACATATCATCACATTATACAGTTTTTTACGCTTGAATTTTTCGCCATTCAGTTCCATTTCCTCTGCAATCCATGACGGCTTCATAACCCATCCGATCAAGATGGCTGATAACAGCGAGATGAATGGCATCATAAAACTGTTACTGATGTAATCCATGATATCCAGAAGCTGTCCGGTACTTCCGTTTGGCAGCTGCACTTCTACATAGAAAATGCTGTATCCAAGTGCGATCACTGCTGTTGCGATCAGGTAGATTACCGATAATACTCTGGTTGTCTTCTTTCTCTCTGCGTGGAATAACTCCATGCAGTTTGCAGTGATGGATTCCAGCACAGATATACAAGATGTCAGTGCCGCAAATCCGGCCAGTACGAAGAACAGGATTCCGATAATACGTCCAACTGCTCCCATACTATAGAATACTTTCGGCAGTGATACGAACATCAGTCCCGGTCCTGCTGACATTCCGTCAAGGCCAGAGAACACGAATACCGCCGGAATAATCATAATACCAGCAAGGAATGCAACTCCTGTGTCCATAATCTCAATCTGTGACACTGCTTTATTCAGATCTACATCCTTCTTTACATAAGAACCATATGTAATCATGATTCCCATAGATACGCTCAGTGAAAAGAACAGCTGGCTCATTGCATCCAGCGTAATCTGAAGGAAACGGCTCACTGTGATTCCAGTAAGATCCGGCATCATATACACTTTCAGTCCCTGTAATCCTGTACGGACCGTTCCATCATCCAGTGTCGTCTTTAATGTCAGTGAAAAGATAGCAATACCGATTACCATCAAAAGCAATACCGGCATAATGAACTTCGATACTCGTTCAATTCCTTTTTCTACACCATTATATACAATCAGTGCAGTCAGGAACATAAAGATCAGTCCATACCACACAGAAGAAGATGACGAAATAAATGATGTAAAGCAATTATCTGCAACTGCCTGTTTCCCCGAGCTTGTAAGATAGATTACGATATATCTTAAGATCCATCCACCAATAACTGCATAATAAGTCATGATCAAGACCGGCACCAGGAATGTGATCACTCCAAGAAACTTCCATTTTTTTCTCATTGATTCATACGCATAGATCGCACTTTTTCCCGTTTTACGACCTATTGCAATGTCTGTGGTCAGTAATACAAATCCAACAGTCAGTACTAATACCAAATATATGATCAGGAAAAGACCTCCTCCGTCTTTTGCTGCCAGATATGGGAAACGCCACAGATTCCCAACTCCAACGGCGCTTCCGGCTGCTGCAAACACAAAACCGATCTGACCACTAAAGCTATTTTTTTGTTTCATACTCTCATACCTCTCATTTTTTGTTGATACTTCACTATCTTACCACTAAACCGGTAAAAATAAAACAAAAAAAGCCAGAGGGACCATAAAAAAGCCATTTTTCACATCCCCCTGGCACTACCCCTACAGGCTCCAGTCTGTCACCTTAAGCTGCGTCTTTACCATATTGGCATAAATACCATTCTGTTTTTTCAGTTCTTCCGGCGTTCCACTTTCTGCTACCACGCCGTCTTTTAACACCACGATCTTGTCTGCATCTGCGACCGTCCGCATTCTGTGTGCAATGAGCATGACCGTCTTATTCTTAATCAGACGCGACAGGGATTCCTGAATCATCGTCTCATTGTCAACATCCAGAGATGCCGTTGCTTCATCCAGAAGGATGATTGGGGCATCTTTCAAGAATGCTCTTGCAATAGAAAGTCTCTGTCTTTCTCCTCCGGATAGCTCTGAACCATTCTCACCGATCATCGTGTTCCATCCATCAGAAAGCTTTTCTGCGAATTCATCACAGTGAGCCAGACGGGCTGCTGCAAGAACCTCTTCATCCGTTGCATCTTTCTTTCCGATACGGATATTTTCCATAATTGTATTGTTGAACAGCGTTACATCCTGGAATACGATGGAATACAGTGACATCAACGTCTCCGGATCTACTTTTGAAATGTCCATTCCGCCGACTGTAATCGTTCCTTTATTGGCATCCCAGAATCTGGACGCCAGTCTTGATACGGTTGTCTTTCCTCCTCCGGATGGTCCGATCAGCGCGGTAACTTCCCCCTGTTTTGCCGTAAATGTGACATCTTTTAATACCACATCTCCTGTATTATAAGAAAATCCAACATTCTGAAACTCAATATCATATCCCTCATTATCCATGGTTGTTGTACCTTCCTGTACCTCATGCGACAGAATCTCATCCAGTCTTGCACTCTGCACATCCGAAGCAATGATCGCAGCCAGATTCTGTAACGATACCTGCATTGGATCATAGATTCTGGATACGACCAGTAGGAACATGAAGAAGGTAAGCACATCGATTTCTCCTTTGGCAAGCAAATGTCCACCCACCAGTGCTACCATTGCGATTCCAAGCTTTAAGATCATCTGCGCACTTCCGACAAACACTGCCGTTCCAAGCTCTGTCACGATCGCATGTTTTTCCACATTTTTAATCTTCACATCCAGACCTTTCATGTACGCTTCTTCTGTATTATAAGCACGAAGGTCTCTGACACTTTCCAGACACTCCTGGATTCCGTCTGCACATGCCATCTTCAGTTCCATCTGTTTTTTATTCAGGCCTTTCTGCACTTTTCCTGAGCATCCGACAATGATAAAAGATATCGGGAGCACCCAGAGTGCCGCCAGCGCCATGCGCCAGTCGAAGAAGAACATTCCGACTGCCACCAGCGCGGTCGATATACACGCTCCCACCAGCTCCGGAATAAAGTGTGAAGAAGCCGTCTCCATCTGCGCACAGTCTGCCATGATCGTGCTCGTAAGATCAGACAGATCTTTTTTCCCAAAGAAGGATAATGGAATCTTACGAAGTTTTTCTGCAAGCGTCGTTCTTCGCACGCCACTCTCTACATAAGTAGATAAAAATGTTGCATTATACTGAACATAAGTACTGACAGCAATCAGAATCAACGTAATTACAACGCCTCCAATATAAAAGCCGCCTCTGCCTGCGAGGTTTCCTTCCATATAGTCTTTTACCAGAAGATACAGAAGCGATACCGGAATCATCAGCACCAGATCCGATACGGTAACCGATATGAAGGCTTTCATCATATCTGCAGCGCCCTGCTCTGAAAGGGCATATTTATGCATTAATTTTTCTTTCAGACTCATACTACACACCTACCTTCCAGCATACGGATTTGTTATATTCATTCCACATATGAGCATACATACCATCCGCCTGTTCCAGTTTCTCATGTTTTCCTGTCTGACAGATCTCCCCATCTTTCAGTACAAAGATTCTGTCCGCATTCTTAACAGACGACAATCTGTGTGCAATCATGATCACCGTCTTTCCTTCGGATAATCTGCTGAATGCTGCCTGCACCTTTGCTTCGTTATCCGGATCGGCAAATGCGGTCGCTTCATCTAATATCAGGATTGGTGCATTTTTAAGCATTGCCCTTGCAATGGAAATACGCTGTGCTTCCCCACCTGACAGGTATGTTCCCTTCGAACCGATCACCGTATCGATGCCATCTGGAAGTTTCTCGATGATATCTTCACACTGTGCATTCTTAAGCGCTTCCAGTACTTTCTCCCGTGTTGCATTCTTTTTGCCCATACGGACATTTTCAAAGATGGACATCTTCAAAAGCCTGCTGTCCTGGAAGACAAAGGATACCGTATCCATTAGATCTTTCTGACTGATGTTCTTAACATCTGCGCCACCGATTTTTATGCTTCCTTCCGTTGCGTCTGCAAATCTTGTGATCAGGCGTGCAAGTGTTGTCTTACCACCGCCAGACGGTCCGACGAATGCCACCTGTTCCCCGGCACCGATTCTCAGACTAATATCATGCAATGCATCTTTGGCTGCTCCTTTATAACGGAACGATACATGTTCAAATGTAATCGAAGTGTCCTCTGGTGTTTCTTTCTTTTCTGCTTCTTTTAATGGCTGTTTTTCCAAAATGCTGTCAATTCTTGCCAGTGCATCTTCCACAACCATTGCATTTTCGCCTGCATACATCATCTTAGTCAATGTTACCGTAATGATTGGTGTAATGATGATATAGAACAGAAGATTCAGCAAAAATGTAGTGTCTGCAGCACCGCTCTTTACATTTCCAAATAAATATGTCGCTGCAATCATAATCGCAAATATCGAGTTGATTGCAACCGTATATCCCATCATCGGAATTCTGAGTTCTTTCGTATATGCAATGGTCCATTTTTCATATTTTTTAATAGAATCCCGGAATCTCTTGAAAGAAAATACAGACTGCCCGAATGTCTTTACCACAGGTATTCCTCTGACATATTCTACTGCTTCACTTGACATCTCCTCCAATGCGTTCTGATACTCTTCCATCTTTCTTTTCATATTTTCGCCCATCATCATTCCCATCCCGAGAAACGCAAGTACAACCGGAATCAGACACAGAAGCCCAAGCTTCCAGTCAAATACCAGAAGCAACAGTGCCAGACCAACTGGTGTTGCAGATGCTACATATTTGTCCGGCAGCTGATGCGCTACGAATGTCTCTGTTGCCGCACTGGAATCATTTACAATCTTTCTTACTTTACCGCTTCCCTCATCGTCCATAAATCCAAGCGGAAGTGTCAGGATATGCCGCATCAGTCTGGAACGCATATTGGCCTGGATGCGGAATGCTGCCAGATGGGAACAGATCAGTCCTCCTATGTAAATTGCCATCGCAAGCAGTGCAAATCCCACCGCACTCCAGCCGTAAGATGACAGATTCTCAGCCTTGCCATAATCCGGTGCAACACGAAGCACTTCTTTTATCAGTCTCCATATAAAATAAAATGGAACAAGTGCGACGAATGCACTGATCGCCGCAAGAATCCACGAAGCGATTGCCAGATACTTGTAGTTTCCGGCAAACTCAAACAAACGCTGAATGGATGACGGTTTTTTCTCTGTTTTTTTCGCCATAGAACTTCACTCCTTTTTCTCATTCATCCCAGAGCATGTCTGGAAACTCATTCCTGCACTCTGCATACTCTGGTTATAACGTATTATAACTGCTGTTACGGTCAGTAAGTTGCAGGCATCTTTTGTAAGTCTTATCTAACTAGCAGTGAAAATAATCGGCTGCCTTTCACAGCAGCCTTTTTCTATGATTCACAGCCCTCTTTATATATAATATCCCATCCGGCGCTATGATACTTTTCCAGCATGACCACATATTCCGCCGCCTCTTCTTTCGACATATCATGTCTTACCACTTCGAAAAAGCTTTCGAATAATGCCTTATTCATAATGTGCATGAAGTTTTTCGTAACCGGCTTTCCTCCTTTGAAATGAAGTCCGGTTGCTTCCATGAACTTATATGTATATTCCGTCTCGATATCTACCAGATGCTCTACAAAGTTCTGGAACTTCGTCCCATATGAGCAGTTTACCAGAAGTTTGAATTCTTCAAAATGCTCATACATATATTCCACCAGCATCTCCATTCCCTGCTGGGCAAAATCATCTAACTGTTCTGCCTGCTTATCCGGATCTGTTGCGTGGAATCTCTCCTGCACGCTTACAAATTTCTCTGTAAATTCCCTTGCTGCCGGTTCTACAATCGCGGAAAATAACCCTTCTTTTCCACCATACCGGGAATAAATCGATCCCGTTGTCGTTCCAGCCTCTGCTGCAATCGTCCGAAGCGATGCATCCACATATCCTTTCTCCAGAAATTCTTTTTTTGCACATGTTTCTATCTTTTCAGAAACACCTTCTACTTGTTTAGACACTTGTACCTCCTAATTCGTAACAGCGTTACATAACGCTGTTATAAGTATATTTTGTTGTATGCTTGATGTCAATATGGCGGGAAACAAATCTCGTCTATTGATACATTTTCTCATTTTATTCTTCAAAAAGCAATGTAATTAAGAACATCTATGTGAGTTCTCTCCTGACCAAAAATCACAAAAGCTTTTGTAATTAAAGCTCCTGCAAATCACCGATTCCATCGCCCCGAATATACTATAAACCATAGAACATATTTCAACGGGAGGATCTTATGAAAAAGCGTATCACCGCACTTCTTTTACTTCTTGCACTATCTGTTACTTCACTCTTTGCATGTACATCTGCTAATAAATCTGAATCTTCATCAGATAAAACAACGAAAACCTTAAAATCCACCAGCGATAAAAAACAAGAGCTGACTTCTGTCACATTAAACGAAGTGGCACACTCCATCTTCTATGCACCGATGTATGTGGCAATTGAAAAAGGATATTTTGCCAATGAAGGAATCGACCTTTCACTTGTGACCGGTTTTGGAGCCGACAAAACTATGACGGCTGTCCTCTCCGGAACTGCCGACATCGGATTCATGGGTTCGGAAGCTTCTATCTACACATATAATGAAGGCGCAAATGATTATGTCGTGAACTTCGCACAACTCACCCAGCGCGCCGGAAACTTCCTGGTTGCCAGGAATGATATCAAGGATTTCAAATGGGAAGATTTGAAAGGCAAGAAAGTCATTGGCGGTAGAAAAGGTGGCATGCCAGAAATGGTATTTGAATATATCTTAAAGCAGAACGGCATTGATCCATCTGCTGATCTTAGCATTGATCAGAACATTGATTTTGGTTCTACTGCTGCTGCCTTCTCAGAAGACAAATCCGACTACGACTTCACGGTAGAATTTGAACCAGGCGCAACGAATCTTGAAAAGCAGGGGAAGGGCTATGTCGTAGCTTCTCTGGGAACCGACAGCGGCTATGTTCCATATACAGCATTTTCTGCAAAGAAAAGCTATATAAGCAAAAACCCATCCGTCATCCAGGGCTTTACCAATGCGCTTCAAAAAGGTATGGACTATGCGTCATCTCATACCCCAGAAGAAATCGCCCAGACAATCGCACCGCAGTTTAAGGAAACAACGCTTGATACCATCACCACCATTGTCTCCCGTTATTATGAACAGGATACCTGGAAAACAGATCTGATCTTCCAGAAAGACAGCTTTGAACTTCTGCAGGATATCTTAGAGGACGCCGGAGAGCTGGATGAACGTGCACCTTATCAGGATCTTGTGACTACAACATATGCCCAAAAAGCCGCACAAAAATAAACCTGTAAGATAATCCCGCTTCCTGCAAATACACACCAATCTACGGATCAACAACTCTTCATGAGTATTTTTGCAAAGGAAAGCTTAGTTTGATCTACAGGACAATAAAAAAGATTGCTGCGAAAACAACATTTTGCAACAATCTTTTTTATAATCCTAAATATGCAAGAGGATTTGCCAGTGGCAAATTCTTTTGTATATCCTGTTTCTTATTATCACATTATCCGTAGGATTCTAAAGTTCTATCTACTATGCCAGTCCCGCATCCAGCCGTTCCTTTACATACCCTCCGACTTTGTCTCTTGGCATCTCCAGAACCACTGCCAGTTCTCCATACAGGAACTTCTCTGCATTGGACATATACCGTTCATCTATATTAATCGTTTTCTTGCCTGCCAGAAGTCGCTTTTTATTCCTTCCGTATGAGGTTTTGATCAATGAGATCCATTCTTTGCACTGGTTGTGTAACAATGCATTTTTATACATTCCTTCGCGTTGCTTTTCATTTGTTACGCCGATCGTATCAATCTCCGGCATCTGTCTGATCAGACTTTCTGCTTCTTCTTTTGTAATCAGTTTTCTGATCTGATCCCGCTTGTTGTCGACTGGTGTATATACCGTTCCACCTGCATCATATACCGGTTTTAACGTATAATACTCTTTGTCCGAACTTCCCATGTCTATTTTTCCAATATTTACTACTTCGCAGACGCCCTCCTTATAATGCGCCACATAATCTCCAATCTTGAACATATTTGCCTCCTGTTCTGACTGCTTCCTCCTAAAGTGTGGCTGAAAACTTATTTTCTGTAATCTATATGCCCCACTTTAATACATGTTACCCGCAGAATCCTGTCACTCCAAAGGGAACCATCACCTGACAGTCCCTTTCGGGCGCATTATAACTGATAAAGGCGCACAATCCGAATCTTATATCGAACTGCACGCCCATGTGTCTGTTATTATATTATGAAATTGATAGACGCGCTGACATAAACTCTTGATATACCTATTATATCACAATCATTTTACAGATGTAAGAGGAATTTTAATAACAATTATCAAAATCTGCCACTGTATCATACGGACATATCTTCAGTATTACCCAACGTGGAACTTTTTATGCATCTCTTCTTTGAATTCTTTTCTCTTGAACAAGATCAAGCCGATCAAAAATAAGAAACTACATCCGATACATACCACCGTTGGTGTTCTGTAACGGATCACCCCTGTCATTAACAAAATGAACGGAAGCACCATCGAATATACCGATGCCATTACATAATAGATCATGTATTCTCTTGGTGACAGGGAGCGTATCCTGGATATGATGAACATCGCCACCTGGATCAGCAGACAGATGTTCGGAATCCCTATATTCACAGACCATCCCCGCCATCCGGTTCCTGCATCCCACAGCACACAGATCCCCGACATGATCAGAAGCTGCCATGCCGCATTCTTAAGAAGATTGTACCGCTTTACATATCCTACCGCCATGATGAACCACATCGTCAGGCAGCCTGCTGCTACGAACACCGACCAGTGTACTCCCGGAGAGATGATAATATCCGTCATCATACTGATCACGATTGCAGCAATACAGCAAAATGAAAATATCTGTAATACTTTCTTACCTTCATAATTCGGCTTCACATGTTCCGGGAACTCCGGTTCCGGTACTGTGACCGTTGCTCCGAGTTCTTCCAGTATCCGGTAAAAATTCCGCTGTATATTCGTACTGTCATAGCGTGATGTAAAGCTTAAGGACAGCGTATCCCCAAAAGAGCATACGCACAATTCAGTACGGTTCGTACTTGTATATACCCCGAACCGTTCTATGTACCCGGCATATTCTTCCGGCATCTTTACAACACTCATATTCGAAAGTACTGCTGTTACTTCCTGTTCTGCCATCTTAGCGCCTGCACGGATACAACGGTTTTTCAGTTCCAACGGCGCCCATTTTAAGATTTTATGTTTTTCAATTGCGATCAGCTCATTCATCCTGCCCGCCATCTGTTCTTTGGAAAGATTCTCCTGAAAATATATCTTTACCGCTTCCAGAACATCCTCAAAAGAATCTTTTCCTTCCCCAAACTGATATCCAGGCTCTATATATCCGAAGAAATTCAGCATCGAATCCGATGGGAATATCTTCCTTAAATTCACCGGCACCATCAGGATCACCGGTTTCTTTTCCTGTATACGAGACATTTCCTCATGGATTGCACAGATAAATGCTGCCGTCAGAAGTACCGACATGGATACCCCTTTCTCCCTGGAAATCCCAAGCAATTCTTTCACGGATACCGTACTTTCATGAATCTTAAGTGCCTCATAACCTTTTCCGCTCTTTTTAATCTGAAATGCCTTAATCTTCTTCTTTTTCTTTCTTGGAAAATCCGGATCATAATATCTGCTGAAGCTGTCATCTTCCTGATCTTTCACTGTCAGATACTGATCCGACAGTTCTACTTTCGGTATTCCTTCTTCCTTATGAATCAGATACAGATAATTTTTCACCAGTTCTCTTAAAAATTCAGTTGCCCCGGTTCCATCCGTAAGTGCATGAAACACTTCAAAGTTAATCCTCGTCTTATAATATGTCACTTCGAATAACAGCATCTTTTTATCCCTGACATACAGACTGCTGCAAGGTTCCCTGTCTTCCTTTCTTACTACCGGACGCAGTTCGCTCTTTTCCAGGTAATGCCAGAAAAGGCCTTTTCTCATCACCGATAAAAATACCGGATATTTTTGTATCGTCTGGTCCAATGCTTCCTGCAGCACATCTTCTTTTACTTCTTCTTTCAACACACAATAGAACCGGAAGACTCTGGTATCTTTCGGGCTGCTCGCTGCAGAGAATAATTTTGCAGCATTATCCAGACTTCTCCAGTAAGCACGTTTTTGCTCAAACACTGGTTTTTTCCTCCCCTTATTCTTCCATCAGAAACCGGTTAATGATTGCAAAGCTCTCCTGCACGTGATAATACTTTATCCCCAATGCAAAAAATCCATGTAACGCATCCTGGATCCTGTGGATTTCTACCCGGTTACCGGCTTTTGCTAACCGTCTTCCGTACTCCTCACCTTCATCTCTTAACGGATCACATTCTGCAGTCAGGATCAGTGTATCCGGCTGGTTACTGTAATCGGTCTCCATCAAAGGTGCAAGATATTTACTCCTTTTATCTTCCTCGGATGATGCATAAAAGTTAATATAATCCCGCATCTTACCGGCTGTCAAAAGATACTCTGTTCCATACCTTCTAACCGACAGATACGGTGAAGCCGGACTATAATCATTATTTACGGCCGGATAGATTAGTATCTGCCTCTTTGGAAGAAATTCTCCCTGGTCTCTTGCCATCAAAGATACTGCTGCTGCGAGATTGCCTCCCGCACTGTCGCCGATCAATGTAATCTTATCCGGATCCGTATCCAGAATAAAACGGTTCGTATAGATGGCCCGCGCTGCCGTATAACAGTCATAAAGCCCTATCGGAAATGGATATTCCGGTGCCAGTCTGTATTCCACCGACACCACAATATGATCTGTCGCAGATGCAAGCCGGGCACAGATTCTTTCATAATTATCAATACTTTCTGTTACCCATCCACCCCCATGGAAAAATAAAAATACCGGCATCCCCTCTTCCATCTTCTCTCCCGGAAGAAAGATTCTTACCGGTACCTGGTGATTTCCGTTATATATTTTATAATCGATCGTCTTGTGAAATATTTTCATCGGATCAATAGACTTCAGATTCGCCAGATGTCTGGACGCTTCCACTTCGATTCCATCGAAAGAAAGCGCCTTCAGCACCTTCCTCATCGATTTATTAATTGCCATACATTCTCCTCATTAACGTACTCCCGGAATCTTTTGTAGAAAAAAGACTCCGGAAATCTATCGTATTTATCTGATATATCCTTCTTCATATGCTTTTGCTTTATTGAATGCATACAGTTCTGCAAAGGTTGCCTCGCGATATGGATTTGCATAGAAGATTCCAACGATTCCACACGTAATTGCAGACAGGAATGCCCATCCGATAAACGAAAGATCCAGAATAAACGTATCCATCTTCTGTCCGTCCATCATTCGTTTGCTGATCTTAAATGCTTCTTTTCTGTCCATTCCCGGATTTTCTGCCAGAATATATGGAATCATCAGATATTCATAATGTTTGACAATTCCCGGAACTACCAGAAGCAACGTCCACAATGTAGTAAACAGATTTTTCAAAAACATAGTAAGCACGATGTTCACATACTGTCCGGATTTGAATCCGTCAAGCACGGTTCCTACGGAAGGTGACTCTGTCTTATTAAGTATGAAGAATTTCTTTCCCCCTACTTCGATCAGATTGCCCACAAAGATATCCAGTGCCCATATAACAATTGTCGAAAGCAAAACTACACTAAGAACCGCCAGTCCCATCGTAATACCCGGGATGGAAAATAGTGTATGTCCGGATGAATAACTGCCGGAATATCCCTGGTATCGTGCCTCACTTCCACTTCTGCTGCTTCCGATACCTGTAATTCCTGCAATAACTGCCATAATCACTGATACTGCAACGCATGACCAGTAATTACGTTTGAATGCTACTTTCCCATTTTCTTTGAGTCTTTCTCTTGTCCAGTTCATCTTTTTGTCCTCCTTATGCTTTTGCATTTTGAATCTTTTCATTCAAATCGTTCAGATATACCCATCTCTCCATCTTTTCATCAAGAGCCTGTTCGGTCTCTTCTTTTTCCTTCATCAGTTCGCCAAGCTTTACGGAGTTGGTCGCATTGGCAGCCATTTGTTCATCCAGCTTTTCAAGCTTTTCTTCCAGCGTGGCAATGTCATCATCAATGGTTTCAAATTCACGCTGTTCTTTGAATGAGAATTTTAACTTCGGCTCTCTTTGCTTCCATGTATCCTTTGAAGAACTTCCTTCTGGCTTTGGGGCCATTTCTTTTTCCTGATTATGGCCTTTTAACGGAACAGCACTATTTTCGCCTTCCAGTTCTTTACGGATCAGATAATCCGAATAACCTCCCTCGAACTGGCGGATTTTTCCTTCTCCTTCAAAAGAGAAGATTCTGCTTACAACACGGTCCAGAAAATATCTGTCATGCGATACCGTAATAATGATACCATCAAAATGATCCAGATAATCTTCCAGAATTGTAAGTGTCTGGATGTCCAGGTCATTTGTCGGCTCATCCAGGATCAGAACGTTTGGTGCACTCATCAGGACACGCATCAGATACAGCCTTCTTTTTTCTCCACCGGATAGTTTTTCTATTTTGGACCACTGCATGGCGCCATCGAATAAGAACCGTTCCAGCATCTGTGATGCCGTGATCTTTCCATCGGATGTCGTTACATACTCACCGACTTCTTTTACATAATCGATCACCTTCATGGAGGCATCCATATATTCATTCTCCTGGGAGAAATATCCGATTTTTATCGTCTGTCCGATTTCCATCGTGCCACTGTCTGGTTTTACAATTCCGTTAATAATCTTCAACAGTGTAGTCTTACCACATCCATTCGGACCAATGATTCCTATCCTGTCATTTTTCAGGAAAATGTAACTGTAGTCATCAATCAGCTTTTTACCGCCATAAGACTTGCAGATATTTTCAAGCTCTATCGTCTTATTACCCATACGGGATGCCACAGAATCCAGAATTACTCTCTTTTCTTCCTGAATGTCCTTTATCTCCTGCATCGCTTTAATCCGGTCAATGTGCGCTTTCTGCTTTGTACTTCTGGCTCTTGCACCACGTCCCAGCCATTCAAGCTCTGTACGGAGGAGACTTTTTCTCTTTCTCTCCGTTGCAAGCGCGATGTCCTGACGTTCTGCTTTTAATTTTACAAATTCCGAATAATTGCCCGGATAATTATATAATTTTCCCTGATCCACTTCTACAATTCTGGTCGCCACACGGTCCAGGAAATATCTGTCATGTGTCACCATAAGAATCGCTCCCCTGAACTGGATCAGATATTCCTCCAGCCACTCAGACATCGCATTATCAAGGTGGTTGGTCGGCTCATCCAGCACCAGAATATCCGCAGAAGTAAGAAGTGCATTGACCAGTGCGATTCTTTTCTTTTGTCCACCCGACATGTGTTCTACCTTTTCATCATAGTCATAGAATCCCAGCTGGTTTAGCATCGCTTTGGCATCTGCTTCTATCGTCCACTGATTCAGTTCATCTACGTTATCTGCAACTGCTGCTTTCAGAACCGTTGTTCCTTCTTCAAATACAGGTGTCTGCGGAAGATAACAGATCTTCACCTGATTCCCCATGCTGATCTTGCCTTCATCATATGGCTCGATCCCTGCGGCAACCTTCAACAGAGTAGATTTACCCATTCCATTGATTCCGATCACACCGATCTTTTCATTCTCATTAATACTAAATGCCACATCATCCAGAAGGACTCTGTCTGTATAGGCCTTTGTAATATGTTCCATCGTAAGTAAGTTCATACGTCCTCCTTGTTGTATCTGCATCGCTCACCATATATTACTTTCCTGCAGATACATTCGTATTCAGAAAAGAGACCGGAAATTCCGATCTCTTTTCGTTCTCCACTTTCTATTATATTTTACAGAAAGATATATTTCAATATGAATAATACCGCAAGTACATACATCAGTGCACTGATTTTCTTTTCTTTTGCCTGTCCTGTCATCAGATTCAGAATCACATAAGAGATAACTCCCATAGAAATTCCTTCTGAAATACTGTAGAAGAATGGCATCGCCAGAATACAGATATAACATGGCAGTGCTTCTGAAAAGTCATCAAAGTCCAATTCCTACACTTACGGCTGACTTCAGGTTTGCAGGAATTGCAAAGGATATATGCCATTGTCATAAATGTAGTGATTCCTGCCATGACCTCTGTCCTGACATCTGTTCCGTTTTCACGGAGTTTGAATAATTTTTCCAACATGTTGCTTTTATCCCCCTTATACTCTCAAAAAATAAGATAACTACTACAATTACTGTATTTCTCTTATTTTTTTTCTTAAAGCAAGCACCTGGTTCGGTGCGACAGACAACTCATCGATCCCCATCTGAAGCAATGTCTCCGTCATATCCAGATCTGCTGCCAGATCACCGGTCAGACTGATCTTCTTTCCTTCCAGATGTACATTATTCGTGATGATCCGAATCATCTTTAACAATGCAGGATGATGTGGATTATAATAACGATTCAATTTTTCGTTGGTTCTGTCCATTCCAAGCGTAAGTTGTGTCAGATCATTCGTACCTATACTGAAAAAATCTACTTCTCTTGCAAGTTCTCCGCTGATCATAACAGCCGCCGGCGTCTCGATCATAACGCCTACCGGTATCTCCTCGTCAAATGGGATCCGTTCTGTCTTCAAGTCTTTTTTTACTTTTTCAAGAATCAGCTTTGCCTGCATGACTTCTTCTACCGAAGTGATCATCGGCAACAGGATCTGTACATTACCATGTGCCGATGCACGGAGGATCGCACGCAGCTGTGTCTTAAATATCTCTTCTTTATCAAGCGATACCCGGATTCCACGGTAACCGATCTCAGGATTGTCCTCTTCTCCAAGATCCAGGCATTCTGCTTTTTTCCCGCCTCCAAGATCCGCTGTTCTGATCACTACTTTTTTTGTTCCCATGGCTTCTGCGGCCAGACGGTACATCTGAAATTGCTGTTCTTCTGCCGGAAGTCTGGAACCATTGTCCCGGTAGAGGAATTCACTTCTGAACAGTCCGATTCCGCCGGCATCACATCTTAGTACATTCTCAATATCTTCTCTTGCCCCGATATTGGCGCAGACATCTACTCTTTGTCCACTCTGTGTGATATTTTCTTTTCCTTTTAAGCGTTCCAGATTCTGTACCTGTGTATGGTTCGCATCCTGAAGCTGTCTCATCTTCGTGATGGTTGTATAATCTGGTTCGATATAGATTTTTCCTTCAAATCCATCAATGATGATCGTCTTTCCTTCATATTCTTTTTTCAGGGATTCTTCAAGTCCGATCACCGCCGGAATCCCCTTGGTTCTTGCAAGGACTGCTGTGTGGGAATTAATCGTTCCATATTTTGTGACAAATCCAAGCACTTTTGTCTTATTCAGTTTTACAGTCTCACTTGGATACAGATCCCCGGACGCCAGGATAAACGGCTCATCCACCATCATACGATCCTTCCATACCCTGGCAAGAATTCTAAGCATTCTTGCACTGACATCTTTTACATCCGGATCATGTCCCTGTATGTATGTTTTACTGCTCTTATTCGCACTTGCCAGTACATTCTCCATCGTACTTTTTACTGCATATTCTGCATTTAACTTGTGTTCTACTATAATATTCGTGATCTGCTGGATCATCTCCTGGTCTTCCAGGATCATCTGCTGCATCTCAAATATCGCTGCATTCGCCTCACCGACTTCTTTTTCTGCGTATTCATACAGATTCTTCAGTTCCTGAAGTGCTTTCTGCCTTGCTCTTTGAAAGCGCTGCACCTCTTTTTCTACATCTTTTACATAGATTCTGCGAATCTCTTTTGTTTCCCGTTTATAAAAAGAAAGTCTTCCGATTGCAATTCCTTCTGATATTTTTTTTCCGGTCAGTGTAATCATAATTGTATTCCTTCAAATCTTTTATTCATCTTGTCATCTGCATGGCAATTAATACTTTACACGCTTGTCGTTCATTCGTCAAGCCCATTGATTTTTTGTATAAAAACACAAAAACATTCCATAAATCCATTGACTGTTTTATCGATATATGCTAATCTGACAGCAGTGTAATTTATAGACTATCTTTATAGATTATCCTATACTTACATGATTTCAATAATTTTTATGGAGGTATAACAATGAAAGGTACTGTAAAATGGTTTAACAACCAAAAAGGCTACGGTTTCATTTCAGATGCTGAAGGGCATGATGTATTCGTACACTATTCAGGACTGAATATGGAAGGCTTCAAGACCCTTGAAGAAGGTCAGGAAGTAGAATACGATGTTACAGACGGCGCTAAAGGACCACAGGCAGTTAACGTAACAAAACTCTAATCAACACAATCGAATTTTGATGTACCTTTTATATATTAAAATATAGCTATTTCAGATTTGAATATTTAAAAGATTTATATATCATAACGAGAGAGAGATTGCAAAATCCGGGCAGCATACAGCTGTCCGGATTTTTGTTATACCAAAGTATGCAAGAGAAGCTGCCAGTGGCAGGTTCTCTGCATTTCTCAAAGAAGCCACAGGACAAAGCTTCATCGTACTTCTGAACTGTGACTTCTTTTTCATTTACTTTACGCCTGTGGTCTTGATACATTCAGCTGAAGATCCACGCCAAATGGATTAACTACAATTCCCGTAGTATCCGGAAGCAGAAGTTCCGGAATTCTTCCTGCATCTACAAGTCCCATAGTGAATTTTTTATCTTTGTTTTCATTCTGGAATTTCAGGAATTCCTGTACATCAGTGAAGACCGGCTGTAACACCTGTCCGTCTTTTTTGGTCAGAACCGGCATCTGCTTATCTTCCCCAACTGCTGTAATATATCTTCCCTTCTGGTAATGCGCCATCAGCTCTTCCTGTAACTCCTGCAAATCTTCTGTCATCTCCATATTTTTCTGAATTCTGACTTTCTGCATGAAATACATTGCAGTAAGCTGAAGCTCCGGATTTTCCACCGGCTCTTCTCCCGGCTTTGGAACCGGTCTTCTCACCAGTTCTCCTAACTGAACCGAAGTCTCTTCTTCTGTTCCCTTTCCGACTACCATACAGTTTACCCCGATTGGGAACAGACTGCTGTAAAAAGAAAGCATATATTTGTTTTCGATTTTAAATATCTTCAATGGCTGGTTCTCTTTGATATATTCCTGTCCCGCCTGCATTGCATCCTGTTCTGAAAAGAAGATAAATACTTCATCATCATAAGTCTCCGGATCACATACTACGAACGGAAGTCTGGTACAATCAGACATCAGTACATAGATTGCCTCAGATTCTCTCATCTTTTTTAAAATGTCACTCTTATCTGCGCTCATATCTTTCCTCTTTCCAAGTTATTGATTCGCACGGTATGCTTCGTCCGCACTATATACATCAAATCCGCTGCCTTTAAGAATATCGATCACTCTTCCGGGATCATCACTCTTTAATACTGCGGCAGCATCTTCACCATTGGCAAATGCATACATATACTCAATGTTCACTTCGCCTTCCACAATCTGATGCATTGCCTTACTCAATGAACCAGTTGCATGTGGCACACGCAGTGCCACTACGTCTGTCAGCATTGCTGTAATTCCCGCTTCCTTTAATGCCGCACGTCCCTTATGTGGGTCTGATACGATCATTCGGAGCATTCCATAATCCGATGTATCTGCAAGACTGAGTGCTACGATATTAACATCTTTTTTTGCCAGTACTTCCAGAACATCATCCAGACGTCCTTCTCTATTTTCCAAAAAAACCGATAACTGCTGTACGGTATTACTTACGCCCATGTTATTTCCTCCTGTTTATAAACCTCTATTGTCAATGACACGTTTTGCCTTACCTTCGCTTCTTTCGATAGTCTTAGGCTCTACCAGTTTGACTCTGACTGCAACACCAAGTGCCTGTTTTAAGACTGCTGCAACCTTATTCTTTAATTCATCCAGCTTACGGATCTCATCTGAGAAGTACTTTTCATCAACCTCTACCATAACTGTCAGTACATCCAAATTGTTCTCACGGTCAACGATCATCAGGTAATGTGGTGCAACTCCTCCACCGATAGAAAGCAGTGCTGTCTCAACCTGTGTTGGGAATACGTTGACTCCACGGATAACCTTCATATCATCTGTACGTCCTTTGAATTTGGAAATTCTAGGAAGCGTTCTTCCACATTCGCATGTAGAATGATCGATACTTGTAAGGTCTTTTGTTCTGTAACGAAGTAATGGCATACCTTCTTTTGCAAGAGTTGTAAATACCAGTTCTCCGATCTCACCATCTGCACAAGGACTGTTATCAGCCGGATTTAAGACTTCCGGATAGAAGTAATCTTCATATACATGCATACCTTTGTGGTGGATACACTCTAATGCCACACCCGGTCCTGTAACCTCACATAAGCCATAGATATCAAAACAGTTTACATTCAGAAGCTCCTCAATCTTAAGACGCATCTCTTCTGTCCATGGCTCTGCACCGTTGATACCGACTTTTAGCTGCAACTTATCTACGATTCCTGCTTCATTGGCAGCCTCAGCAAGATACAGCGCATAAGACGGAGTACATGCAAATGCTGTCGCACCAAAGTCTTCCATGCACATCAGCTGTCTCTTAGTATTACCGGCTGACATCGGGATTGCCATTGCGCCAAGCTTTCTTGCACCAAAGTCAAGCCCCATTCCTCCTGTAAAGAGTCCATATCCATAGCAGATATGGATACGGTCCTCAGCAGTAAGGCCTGCCATGGTAAGTCCTCTTGCCACGCACTCTCCCCATACATCTACATCTTTCTGTGTATAAGAAGCAAGAGTAAGCTTTCCGGTTGTTCCTGATGTTCCCTGGACTCTAACAATTTTATCCTGCGGTACAGCCAGAAGACCAAATGGATAATTCGCTCTCAAATCTTCCTTTGTTGTAAATGGAAGCTTTCCGATATCTTCAATCCCCTTGATATCTCCAGGTTCTACACCTATCTCATCCATTTTTTTACGGTAAAATTCTACATGATCGTATACATTTTTCACCTGTTTTACCAGACGCTCGCTCTGAAGTGCTGTCATCTCGTCTCTGCTCATGCACTCAATCTTCGGGTCTCTGATCTTTTCTTTCCAGTCCTTTAATGCTACTCTTGCCATAACTTCCCATGTACCTCCTTATAAATGATAACCAACATCAAATGCCTGTTTATTAATCTCAATCGTCTTCTCTGGTACGGTCTTTTCAATCACCTCATACCACTGTTCTTTGGTAAAGTCCATATGCTGTGCCGCAATACCAAGAACGATCAAGTTAAACACTCTGGAATTGCCAATTTTTTTTGCTTCTTCTGTTGCATTTACAGTATATACTTTATAGTCTTTGCTAAGTGTTCCGATAATATCTTCCGGATACTGTGCTGCTCCAATTACAACAGGCATCGGGTCAATTCTCCAGTCATTGATGATAAGTGCACCGTCCTTTTTCAGGAAATGTGCATATCTTAACGCTTCCAGACGTTCAAACGCAATAATAACATCTGCCTGTCCTTCCTCTACGATCGGTTCTGCTACCTTGTCACCATATCTTACAAATGTAACTACACTTCCTCCACGCTGAGCCATTCCATGTACTTCGGAAAGTTTTACGTCATAACCTGCGCCGGTGGCAAGTCCTCCCAAGATTCTGCTTGTAAGCAATGTTCCCTGTCCGCCGACTCCGACGATCATAATATTCTTTGTTGCCATTATCTGTCACCTTCCTTTACTAACTCAATCGCATCAAATTTACACAGACTTGCACACAGTCCACAGCCTGTACACATCGTGTCATCGATTGAAACGGTTCCATCCGGATTCTTTGTCATTGCCGGACATCCCGGTTTCATACACATACCGCATTTTTTACATTTATCTATATGTGTCTGATATAAAGGTTTTTTAGATTTGTCCAGAAGTACACATGGTGTCTTGGTAATGATTACGGATACTTCATCTTTGGCAATCTCTTCTTTGACCGCTTTTTCTACTGCCTGGATATCTCTTGCATTTACTTCTACTACATTCTTAACGCCGATCGCACGACATAATGCAGGAATGTCAATTGCGTAAGTCGGATCTCCCTGCAGCGTCTTTCCTGTTGCCGCATGATCCTGATGTCCTGTCATACCTGTTGTAGAGTTATCCAGGATCATAACTGTACCGGTTGCTTTATTATACATCATGTTCATCAGAGAGTTCACGCCTGTATGTAAGAATGTAGAATCACCGATTACTGCAACCCAGTTCTTGATATAGTCTTTTCCTTTTGCCTTTTCCATACCATGAAGGCTTGAGATACTTGCTCCCATACAGATTGTCGTATCTACTACACTAAGTGGTGCAACTGCTCCAAGTGTATAACATCCGATATCTCCTGCTGCATGAATGCCTAATTTTTTCAGCACATAATATACTCCTCTGTGTGGACATCCCGGACATAAGATCGGAGGTCTTCCAGGTGCTTCTGCAGGTTTTCTGATATCAAGATTTTCCTTTAAAATTGCTTTTCTGATCATGTTGGCGCTGTATTCGCCCTGTACGGTGAAGATTTCTTTTCCGATTGCCTTAATTCCCCAGGATTTTACCTGTTCTTCGATTACCGGATCAAGTTCTTCTACAATATATAATGTCTCTACTTTAGAAGCGAAGTCTTCGATTAATTTTCTCGGAAGTGGATTTACCATTCCAAGCTTTAATACAGATGCTTCCGGAAGTGCTTCTTTTACATACTGATACGGGATTCCGCTTGTGATGACACCGATCTTTGTATCGTTCATCTCTACTTTATTGATTGGAAGTGTATTTGCCGCCTCAGCAAGCTCCAGATTGCGTTTTTCAATCTCGATATGGCGCAGCTTCGCATTCCCCGGCATCATAACATTTTTCCGGATATTCTTCTCATATGGTTTATCTTCGATTTCTTTTCGTTCGTTTAATTCTACTACCCCCTGAGAATGTGCAAGTCTCGTTGTTGTACGATAAACAAACGGGCGGTCAAACTGTTCACTTAAGTCAAATGCAACTTTGATGAATTCTTTTGCTTCTGCACTGTCGGAAGGTTCGATTACCGGAAGCTGTGCTGCACGTGCAACCATTCTTGTATCCTGCTCGTTTTGCGAACTGTAAAGTCCCGGATCATCTGCAACAACGATTACCAGTCCTCCATTCACTCCCATATAAGATACGGTATATGTAGGGTCTGCTGCCACATTAAATCCCACGTGTTTCATACAGGACATGGCACGGACACCGGATACGGATGCTCCGATTGCAACCTCTGTTGCTACTTTTTCATTTGGTGACCATTCACAGTACAAACTATCTTTATATTTTACCAGATTCTCACTGATCTCTGTACTTGGTGTTCCTGGATATGCTGCAGATACTTTTACTCCAGCTTCATATGCGCCTCTGGCAATTGCTTCATTACCAAGCATAATTACTTTTTCTGACATACTTCTTTTCCATCCTTTCGTATAAATGGCGTCCCAAACACGCCACTTTCTACTAGTATAGCACAATACTTTCGCAAGTTAAAGCATTGATTCGCGAAAAAATTGTTTTTTTATCCATGCCTTTTGCAACTATATTCATTAAGTTCCACCCGGATGATTGCTACTGCTTTCTCAAGCTTCGGATTTTTCTGGAACTCGTCAAAGCTTTTTCCTGTCTGATGACGCATAATGACATTCAATGCCTTTAACTTTTCTTTTGGATTATCAATAATACTTGCCGTTCCTTTTCCTATGATGCTGGCATAATAATAACTGTACTGGCATGCAAGCTTTCCTTCTGCCAGTTCATGCTTATAATCCAGTTCAATCCCTACGTTTGGATTCTTCCGGATCAGATCGATCTTCTTTCCTTCTCTGGCACCATGAAAATACAGGATTACTTTTCCTTCTTCTTTTACATAGCCATAATTCATCGGCACAATATACGGTCCGTCCTCATCCACAATCCCAATTCTGCACACCTTACAGTCATCAAAGATCTTCTGGATTTCTTCCTGATCGGTCACTTCTCTGTCTTTCCTTCTCATCTTCTTCCTCCTAATCTTACTCTTTAAATATAAATACCGGCATCGGCGGGCAGTTCTTCCGGTTATAATATTCATTGGCAATCACAGTGTATTCCCTTGCCGGAAGTTCTTTTATATATTCCAGGATCTTTTCTTTTTCCTCAAATCCTGTATCACCGCCGCTGTATATGCATAGGCTCATCATTCCACCATGCTTTAATATCTTAAGTCCTTTTTCAACGGCTTCAAGGCTTGTCTGATACGTTGTAGCAAGATTATGGTCGCCTCCCGGCAGATACCCAAAGTTAAAGCAGATGACATCCGTAGATTCTGCTTCTGCGTACTGATCCATATGCTCATGACCATCAAGAATCAATTCCGCCCTGTTTTCTACCTGATGCTCTCTTAATCGCTGCGCTGTCGTATCCAGCGCTTCTTTTTGAATATCAAATGCCTTTACTTTTCCCTCTTTTCCGGCAAGCTCACACAGGAAAAGGGTATCATTTCCCTTTCCCATGGTCGCATCGATATAAAATCCGCCTTTCCTGGCCTGTGAACGGATCACTTCGTGACACCAGTAGGTGATCTGTGATTGTTTCATTCTTCCCATCGTTCTTTCCTGCTCTTATTTCTTTTATATGTGTAACTTTGTCCATTTTCCGAACACACGATGACTTAAAAGTCAAACAATGACAACTGGTTCGATGCCGGAAGATCGGATAAGATTCCAAGATCAACCATGTAGTCAATAACCGTCTTACTCGCCTTTGTTCTCTGTCTGAAATCATCCAGCGACAGATATGGCCCGTCCTTAGATGCTTCCGCAACAGCCTCCGCAGCCTTTTCACCCATTCCGTCTATACTTGATAACGGCGGCATAAGCTTACCATTTACAATCAGGAATTTGGTTGCCTGCGCCTTATAGATATCCAGTGGTTCAAATTCAAATCCTCTGGCATACATCTCCTGTACGATCTTCATATCCTTCATCGTATCCTGCTCTTTTTTACTAAGCGTTGCAGAGCGCTTGTTATAATCATCGATAAAATACTGCAGCTTTTCTTTTCCCTGACACATGATCTCATAGGAAAATGCATCCGCACGGATTCCAAAATATGCTCCGTAATACGCCAGTGGATAGTTAATCTTACAATATGCGATACGGTAAGCCATCATGACGTAAGCCGCCGCATGGGCCTTCGGGAACATGTACTTGATCTTTTCACAGGACCATACATACCAGTCCGGTACATTATGTTCTGCCATATCTTTTTTAAATTCCGGCCATTCCTTACATTTTCCTTTTGCAACGGTTCCTTTACGGACACGCTCCATGATCGTGAAGGATTCCTCACTGTCCATACCTTTATTGATCAGATAGGTCATGATATCATCTCGGGTACAGATTGCAGTCGAAATCGTTGCCTTTCCACTTCGGATCAGTTCCTGTGCATTATTAAGCCATACGTCGGTTCCATGAGACAGTCCGGAGATACGGATCAGATCTGAAATCGTGTTTGGCTTCGTATCGACAACCATCTGAATAACAAAATCCGTTCCAAACTCCGGAATACCAAGACAGCCAACCGGACAGCCGCCGATATCATCGGGCTTGATTCCAAGCGCAGACGTATCATGAAAGAGCGAAATAACCCCCAGATCATCCAGAGGGATCTTTGTTGCATCAAAGCGGTTATCCGTTTCATTGTATTCATTGTCCATGGCCGGGGAGCTGATATACTCTTCCAGCGTCTTGATCATAGTCGGATCATCATGTCCCAGAATATCAAGCTTTAACAAGTTGTGGTCAATCGAGTGATAATCGAAATGCGTCGTTACAATATCCGTCGTCATATCATTTGCCGGATGCTGCACCGGAGTAAATGAGTTGATTTCTTCTCCGAGTGGAAGTACGATGATACCGCCCGGATGCTGGCCGGTACTTCTTCTGATACCGGTACATCCCTGTACGATACGGTCGATCTCACATTTTCTCTTTCCCTGACCATGTTCTTCATAATAATTCTTTACATAACCAAATGCAGTCTTATCTGCCAGTGTTCCTACGGTTCCGGCACGGAATGTCTGTCCTGCACCGAAGATAACCTCGGTATATTTGTGCGCATTACTCTGGTAATCCCCGGAGAAGTTAAGGTCGATATCCGGCTCTTTATTTCCCTTGAATCCAAGGAATGTCTCGAATGGAATATCGAATCCGTCCTTCGTAAGCTTCTCTCCGCAGACCGGACAGATACGGTCCGGCATATCCCATCCGCAGCCTCCGGCAAATTTCTTTACTTCTTCCGAATCAAAATCGCTGAAATGACACTTTTTGCAATAATAATGCGGACTCAGCGGATTTACTTCTGTGATTCCCGCCATCGTTGCAACGAACGAAGAACCTACGGAACCACGCGATCCTACCAAGTATCCGTCTTCTACGGATTTCCACACCAGCTTCTGGGCTATGATATACATTACGGCAAATCCATTGGATATGATGGAATTCAGTTCACGTTCCAGACGCTCTGTAACAATTTCCGGGAGGTCTTCCCCATACATCGAATGTGCTTTGTTATAACAGATATCTCTTAGCATCTTATCCGAATCCGGAATGACAGGCGGACACTTATCCGGTCGTACCGGTGTGATCTTCTCTACCATTTCTGCAATCTTAACCGGGTTATCAATGACGATTTCTTTTGCCTTTGCCGAGCCCAGATATTCAAACTCTTCTAACATTTCATCCGTCGTACGAAGATACAACGGCGGCTGGCTGTCGGCATCTCCGAATCCTTTTCCTGCCATAATGATCCTCCGGTATACTTCATCTTCCGGATTCATAAAATGCACATCGCAGGTTCCGACTACCGGTTTATTGAACTGTTCTCCAAGTGCCACGATCTTGCGGTTGATCTCTTTTAAGTCCTCTTCACTTTGTACTTTTGTAATCTTCGGACTCTCAATCATGAACTGGTTATTTCCAAGTGGCTGTATCTCCAGATAATCATAGAAGTTTACAATTCTTGCAATCCGTTCTTCCGATTTTTCATTTAAAATTGCCTGATACAATTCGCCTGCCTCACAGGCACTTCCGACCAGAAGTCCCTCCCGGTATTTTGAGAGCTCACTCTTAGGAATTCTTGGCCGCCTTGCATAATATTTCAGATGTGACATCGAGATCAATGTATACAGATTCACCCTGCCCACCTCATTAAGTGCAAGGATGATGACGTGATACGATGGAAGCTTCCTTACTGCATCGGCATTATTTTCCCCGAATTGATTCAGTTTTGACAGATCATAGATGGCTCTGTCTTTTAACATCTCTATGAACTTTACGAATATTTCCGCTGTTGCCCCCGCATCATCTACCGCACGGTGATGATTTTCCAGGGAGATGTGTAACGCATTCGCCACAACATTTAATTTATATTTGGACAGCGTCGGAAGCAAAACTCTTGCCATGGCAACCGTATCCACGGATGTAAAATCCGGCTGTATATCCTGATATCTGCAATTTTGTTCGATAAAGCTTACATCAAAAGAAGCATTATGTGCAACCAGTACTGCGTCCCCAATAAACGCAAGAAACTGCGGAAGAATAGTCTCTATATCCGGTGCGTCCATAACCATCTGGTCTGTAATGCTGGTAAGCTGCGTGATCTTGAACGGAATCGGAATCTTCGGATTGACAAACGTACTGAATTTCTCCGTAATCTCGCCGTGTTCTACCTTTACAGCACCAATCTCTATGATCTTATCCTTAATCGGACTGAATCCTGTCGTCTCCAGGTCAAATACCACATATGTGTCATCTAATCCCTGACCTTTTTCATTGACGGCGATATCTGTAAGATCATCTACCAGATATCCTTCTACACCATAGATAACCTTGAACGGATCATCCTTATCCAGAGTCTCGATATAATGATTGGCATCTGTAAACGCCTGTACCACACCATGATCTGTGATCGCCATCGCCGGATGCCCCCAGTCATGCGCCTGCTTTAGAAGCGTCTTGACATCGGTTACCGCATCCATATCACTCATCTTGGTATGGCAATGAAGCTCGACTCTTTTTTCCAGCGCCGTGTCAACTCTGGATGAGGTGAAATCACTGATTTTCTTAATTCCTACCACCGACTGGATATTCAGTTCCGAATCGAATCTGTCAACCGTGGTTATCCCTTTGAGCTTTAAAAATGCTCCCGTCTTTACATCTCCTAAGATGTCTGCAAGCTGTTCATTCCTTACGAACATTTTAACCATGATCGAATCTGTGAAATCGGTAACCGCGAACATAATGATCGTCTTTTCATTCCGGATTTCTCTGGTCTCACAACTGATAACTTTCCCACGGATCGTGATCTCTCCCATCTCTCCAAGGACATTTTTAAGTTCGATCGTTTCGTCGTCAAAATCACGTCCGTAGATAAGGTTCGGATCATCCGTCGCTTTTCTTGTAAAGGAATATCCACCTTTTCCAAACGATCCCTTGCCGAATGATTTTTTTCCGGATCCGCTGGATTCTTTTTTCTGGTTCTTGGAATCTCCTCCGGTTGTTCCGGCACTTTTTGCTGCTTTTTCTTCTTTTTTCTCTTCTTTTTGTTCTTTTTCCTGTGCTTTTTTTGCCCGTACTGCTGCGGACTGTTCCCTGATTGCTTCTACTTCCTGTTCAAGTTTTGCTTCGTTGTACTTAAGTTTACTGTCTTTCGCCTTTTTATACAGTACGCGTATCTCTACCGGCCTGTGAAACCGCTCGTCAAATACCTCTGTCAGATATGCGGACAACGCATCTTTTTTTCCCTGTGCCACAATCGTATCGGTAAGTGTCAGGCAGAGAATATTTCCATTTTCAAATTCATAACTGGCATTTTGCAGCATATTTCTCTCGACTACGCTTTTCTGATCCAGCTCTATGAGCATACTGTCATAATATTCATTCATCAGATTTTCCGGCGTATACTGCTCGGATAGTTCATACTGCTCTCTTACGTCTACCTGAATATGACTTCTTGCAAACAGCTGCTGCTTCAACATATGTTCCACTTCATAAATGTGTTTTTTCTGGATCAGATGCCTGCTGTACAGGCTGACCCTGATGAAATCCCTGGTGGAATTGGTCGATACTTTCGTAACTTCTACCCCCTGAAACATCATCTGAATCTCATCATTTACTTTTAATGTCGGAAATACTTCAAAAAACGGTTTACTCATTCCAGTGCAACAACTCCTGTCTTAATGTCTCCAGTAACTGATCTTCTTTTACTTTCTTTACAACTACACCTTTTTTGATCAAAAGACCTTCTCCGATTCCTCCGGCAATTCCGATATCTGCTTCTTTTGCTTCTCCCGGTCCGTTTACTACGCATCCCATAACAGCGACCTTGATATCTAACGGAATGTCTGCCACCATCGCTTCTACTTTATTGGCCAGTCCGATCAGATCGATCTTGGTTCTTCCACAGGTCGGGCAGGATACTACTTCAATGCCGCCTTTTCGAAGTCCCAGTGTCTTTAGGATCAGTTTTGCGGATTTGATCTCTTCTACAGGGTCTCCGGTTAAGGATACACGGATGGTATCCCCGATTCCCTGATTCAGGATCAGGCCAAGTCCGATCGATGATTTGATATTTCCAGCCAGCAGTGTTCCAGATTCTGTGATTCCTACATGTAATGGATATGGACACTGCGGTGCCAGTAATGCGTGCGCCTTTACACACATCATAACGTCCGAAGATTTGATACTGACTACCAGATTGTCATATCCCATCTCTTCAATCATATGTACCTTATCAAGTGCACTTTCTACCAATCCTTCTGCCGTAACTCCATGATACTTTTCTACCAGATGTTTTTCCAGTGATCCGCTGTTGACACCTACGCGGATCGGCACGTGATATTCTTTTGCTTTGTCAACCACTGCTTTCACTCTTTTTTCATCACCAATATTTCCCGGGTTGATCCGGATCTTGTCTGCCCCGTTTTCAATTGCAGCAATTGCAAGACGGTAATCAAAATGAATATCTGCTACCAGCGGGATATGTATCTGTTCTTTGATTTTTTTAATGCTTTCTGCTGCTTCCATTGTCGGCACCGCAACACGGATAATATCGCAACCGGCTTTTTCAAGCTTTAAGATCTGTTCTACACAGGCCTTGGTGTCTTCTGTCTTCGTATTGGTCATAGACTGGATTGCAATCTTCTCTCCCCCACCGATCCAGACATTTCCAATCTGTACTTTTTTTGTTTTTTCTCTGTATGTTGTCTGTTCTGGAATGTTGTTTTCTGTTGTTACATTTACTTTTTCCATAACGTTTCCTCCATCTTATTATATTTTTCGAAAATTACAAACATCTGCAAAATCTGTCTTTTGCAGTATCAGCTTCTCTTGCATACTGGTATGAAAAAGCAGCTTTTTGTACAAATATCCGGATTTCGAACGTGCTTTGCGAATCCACTATTGTACAAAATGCTGCTCATCTTTTTGCACTCTGTCTCTATCTATTCTTTATTGAACATCATCTGTTCACCATACTCGCGTTCTGTCAATGTCAGCGTTCCATTATCGATACTATATTCAAATGTAGTTCCTATTGACTGCAATGCATTTTTTAATGTTTCACTTGTATACTGCCCATCTGACTGTTCTGCGATTTCCTGAATCTTTGTATCATCCTGCTGTATGGAAATCGTCTTTGATTCCTTATTCAGCGTATAGGTCATCGGAACTTCTGTATCCGTTCCCTCTCCGGATGCCGGAAGTGTTACCGTCATCTGCCCGTCACGCCTGATATCTATCTTCATGTTTCCATCTTCGTCTGCCCATTTTCCCTCCAGTGGATTACCGGTGAACATCTTGGTCAGAAGAAAAATTGCAATGATTACGATCAGGACAGATGTAACAGCAGTAACAATCATCCATATCTTACTTCTTTTTGCTTCATCATTATTTGCTATCATCTATCCAGCTCCCCCTTCTAGTCTTATGTATTATGTTTCCCTTTATCTTAAATTATATGTGCTTTTTGTATCCGTGTCAACGATACCAGATTGATTCGTTGCAGTTGACAGATACTCGGCAGACTTAAGTCTTTTATTCATCTATTTCCACCAGAAGATAGAATCCCCGGTCTGTCTGTTCGATCTTCTGGATCTTTCCTTTTCTAGATTTGATCCTCTGTCTTGTCCTGTAGATCCCGGACATCGCAATAGATGGCTCTACCAGATAGGTATACTGTCCGGTCACTGCACTTCTTTCGCTGATCTCTACTTCCTGTCCTTCGGTCACAAGGCCTTCCCTTTCCATCTTAAAGCGTTCCACACGCATATATTATCCGCCCTTTCTTAATATAGATTCCCTTCATCTCTGTCTTTTCCAGATTTGTGATTCATATAGCGTCACATTGTTCCATATACTTTACAAATTTCTTCTGTTTTCCCTATATTTTGTGCCGTTTCGACACTTTCCCGACACATTTTGTTGAGTTTTGACACCTTTCATGTTCCATTTCTCGACAATTGGTAAAATATAGCAAATCATATGATATGTACGCTCAAAAGCCGTTTTTTCAAGAACTCCGGCAGTACATATACTCATACAGGAGGTATACTCATGTCATTTTCCGAAAAATTAAAAGCACTGCGGGAAGAAAATCATTATACACAGGAATTTGTTGCTTCCCGTCTGAATGTTGCCCGCTCAACGATCGCAGGTTACGAGACAAAAGACCGTCAGCCTTCCCATGAAAAGCTGACGATCCTCGCTGATCTCTTTCACGTTTCTGTAGATTATCTGCTGGATGATGACGTAATCGAAACTTCCCTTTCCGTCAATCATTTCCAACAGGACTATGAGCGTTATCTTATCTCACATTTCAAGCATTTATCTTCTCTTTCCAAAAAGGAATTACTTGATTTTCTCCAGTTTCTGGAACAAAGAGATAAAAGCAGCCGTAATCACACCACTTAGAGCGTGTCTTATGTTTATTCTTTTACAAAACGGTGGTAAATATAATCATTTGCTTCTTTTTCCTGACTGTCATCAAGAGGTGTCAGTGTTACTTCTCCATATTTTCTTTCCAGTGCCTTTTGTATCAGATAGTCACTGATCTGTGGATTTTTCGGAAGCAGTGGTCCGTGAAGATAAGTTCCGATCACATTTTTATATACAACGCCTTCGTAACCACTCTTCCCGTCATTACCGGATCCGTAAAGCACTTTTCCAAATGGTTTATTTCCATTCAGATATGTTCTTCCTCCATGATTTTCAAATCCTACTACCGGCATCTCTACCAGATCACTTTTCAGGACGATATTATCGATCAGACGTCCTTCTTCCTGTTCTGTATAGATATCTACCAGATTCAGTCCTTCGATCATGCCCGCATCTGTCTTATAATATTTTCCCAGAAGCTGATAACCGCCACAGACTGCGATCACTACGCCCCCGTCTTCTACATAATCTTTGAATTCCTTCTGAATATTCAGAAGACTTTTACATACGATTGCCTGTTCCCTGTCTGAACCACCGCCCAGAAGTACGATATCCAGCTTCGAAAAATCAATCTCATCCCCGGTGTTGAATTCTATCGTCTCCGCCTGAATTCCGCGCCAGAGACAGCGTTTCATCATGCAGGCGATATTACCTCTGTCACCGTAGAGATTCAAAAGATCCGGATACAGATGACCGATCGTTATTTTCATATCCTTTGTATCCATTATCTTTCTCCTTCCAGTTTTTTCAAAACATTTCTTGTACTGAATAATGCGGTGTAATTCACCAGTACATACAGGTTGCCACAGCCATTTTCCACTCTTTCACGGATTGCTTTTTCGACATCCGCTTCCAGCATGGACGGAATGTCTACATATTTCATTCTAAGACGCATATCCTGACAGCGGATACCGCTGACTGTGATGGAATTGACATTTGCACCTTTAAACCGGTCAAAATCAACGTCCCAGAGCCACGATACATCGGTACCATCCTGCGCATTATCATTGATCACTATAATAACATCTTTTGTTGTATCATCCTGCATAACCGCAGATATATTCTGGTTGAATCCGGCCGGATTCTTTGCAAGATTCAGGACAATCTTCGTTCCTTTTACCTCAAACTGCTCCATACGGCCGTTTTCCGGATTAAAATCCTTAAGCATGTCCTGAAAATGATCCAGCTTAAGGTTGCCGGTTCTTCCGGCTGCATATGCTGCCAGAATATTATATACATTATAAAATCCTTTATAATTTGCTTCCAGTCTTCTTCCTTCTACATTAAACGCAAGGTGATCTGCAACGGATACTTCTGATGCATCATACTGAATCTTTGGTCTCTTAAAATCGCAGCCTGTACATGCATAATCACCAAGCTGGCTGTAATGATAAAAGTTATACTTCAGCGGTGCCCCACATTTTTTACAGAATCTTCCTTCTCTGATCTCATGAGAATCCTTGTCATCTACCACTTTCTCGCTGATTCCGTATGTGATATACGGATTGCCGCTTTCCAATGCCAGATAAGCTGACAAAGCATCATCCCCGTTCACGATTACTTTCATGTCCGGAGCACTTTGCATTACTTCTTTTAAGATATTCATTGTGATATCAATCTCACCGTACCGGTCCAGCTGATCTCTGAACAGGTTCGTAAGAACCATATAATCCGGTTTAAAATGTGGAAATACCCTTCTTGTGGATGCTTCATCAATCTCAATGCAGGCATAGTCTGCATCCAGATTACCGTTAAGTCCCGCTCCCAGTGCAAATGCTGCCACCACTCCGTTCAGCATATTGGAACCGGTATGGTTACAGATGACCTTATATCCTTCCTTTTCTATCGCTGCACATAACATATTATTGGTTGTGGTCTTTCCATTCGTTCCACATACAATGAAAATGTCCTTTCTGACCTGTCCTGCCAGATCATGCAGTATAGACGGATCTATCTTCAGTGCAATCTTTCCCGCCCAGGTTACTCCCTGGCGGTGAAAGATGTGTACACTTGCTTTTTCACTTATCTTGGCTGCCCATACGGCCAGCATTCTGCGTAAACTCATACTATTATCTATTCCTCGATCAGTTTCTTAATATTTTCCGGCTCAGGCATAGAACGGATCGCACCTTTTTTCATTGTGATCAGTGCTGCTCCTGCATTTGCATAAGTCAGAATCTCTTTTAATTTCTCTTCGTCCAGATTATCCAGGCCATAAGTCAACACGCCGTTGATCGCACATCCACAGAATGTATCTCCTGCTCCTGTAGTCTCGATTGCTTTTACGGTAAATCCAGGCTGCTCAACGCGCATGTCTTTATAATAAGCTCTGCTTCCTTCTTTTCCCATAGTTAAGAAGATCAGCGGAATCTGATATTTTTCCTGCAGATAATGGATTCCATCATCATAATCTTCCATACCGGATACGAACTGGATCTCATTATCAGAAATTTTCAGCACATCACAGTTCTGGAAGCCGTATTCCATCTGCTCTTTCGCATCGTCCAGTGAGTTCCAGAGCGGCGGACGTAAGTTTGGATCAAATGTGATCATACATCCTGCCTCTTTTGCAACTGCAAGTGCTTTCTTTGTCGCACTCTTTACCGGCTCATCTGTCATAGAAAGTGTTCCGAAGTGGAATACCTTTGACTGACGGATCAGATCATAATCTACTTCTTCTTCCTTCAGCATCATATCAGCTCCCGGTTTACGATAGAAAGAGAATTCTCTGTCCCCATCCGGAAATGTATGTACGAATGCCAGTGTTGTGTGGATATCCTGATCCAGTACAAGACCCTTTGTCTCAATACCAAGTGTATCAATGGTATCCTTTAATAATTTTCCGAACTGGTCTTCCCCAACCTTTCCGATAAATGCCGTCTTTCTTCCAAGCTTATTTAACATAGCCAGAACGTTACATGGTGCTCCACCCGGGCATGCTTCAAATAACTGGTTTCCCTGATCACTTTCTCCGTTCACTGCAAAGTCGATCAACATTTCTCCAAGTGCTGTTACATCATATATCTTTTCCATATACAATACTCCTTATCCTGATTCTAATATTTGTCTCATATTTTATCATAGAATTCACTATTTTTAAACCCACTAGCGTCTAAAGTGCATTTTATACAAATTTTACAGAAATTTCGTTATTTTTTTGTCACTTTGCCTATTTACGGATCCAGAAAAGATTGATAAAATAATAACAAATAATACAGATACCTGATGTATTATTTATCGTTGAATACAACGATTTCGCAGTTGTTCGTGTTTGGAAGTGATGACTTCCCGCGAACCCTCTCTTGATAGCGTTTTGTAAGAAAGTCACATGAGAAGTTTCCGCCAAAACTTTTCATGTGACTTTCTTCGTGTACAATACATCTACAGAACCTGCCACTGGCAGCTTCTTCCGAACGCATGGCGATAAAAACAGGATGGAAATGCTTCATCAAAAGCTTTCCATCCTGTATCTTTTATTCTTTATTTATCCCAGCAGGTGTACCCCGCCAAGAAGTACGTATGATATAAACCACATGATAACAGTCGCCATACAGATTCCGATAACAACAGCCGGAAATGCTTTTTTAAACTTCATTCCCAGAAGTGCTGCGATCAGAGATCCCGTCCACGCTCCTGTTCCAGGAAGCGGAATACCAACGAATAAAACCAGTCCCCAGAATTCATACTTTTCAATCTGGTCTTTTTTACTCATGGCTTTGTTCTCCAGCTTATCCACCAGTGGTTTGAACGTCTTCGTTCCTTTCATCCAGTTAAATATCGGTGTGATCAGAAGTAAAATAAATGGAACCGGAATAATATTTCCAATTATGCAAAGTGGAATTGCTGTCGACACCTTCACTCCAAGGATCGGTCCCGCAACCAGAAGCGCCCCTCGAAGTTCCAGGATCGGAATCATGGAGATCAGAAACACAATTACTTCTTTGCTTACGCTTCCGCTTAATGCATCAATAATTCCATGTATTAACGTATTGGTCATAAGAAACTCCTCTTATTTATTCATATATTTTTTCAGGAAAGCAAACATCGCTTCCATCTCTTCTTTCGTACCTACCGTGATACGCATATACTGTTCAATTCTTTCACTGCCCCAGAAGCGCACATAGATATCATTTTCTTTCAGTGCTTCAAATAATTCTTTCGCATCATATTCCGGGTGCATGGCAAAGATGAAGTTTGATCTGGAATCCAGACATCTGAATCCGAGATTTTTAAGTTCTTCTTTTGCCCACTCACGTGTCTCGATAATCTTATTCACACACTCTTCAAAATATGTCTTATCTTTGACCGCTTCCACACCACATACCAGAGATGTCTGGTTCATGGTATAAGAGTTGAACGAATATTTTGCATCATTTAAGTATTTGATCAGTACCGGATTACTGATTGCATACCCAATTCGCATCCCGGCCATGGATCTTGCTTTTGAAAATGTCTGTACGATGATCAGATTCTCATACTTATCGATCAGTTCCATTGCGGAACGTCCTGCAAAGTCCACATATGCCTCATCTACGATCACGATCACATCCTGATTATGTGCGATAATATCTTCCACATCTTCAAGATCTTCATAAAGTCCTGTCGGTGCATTCGGATTTGGGAAAATCACGCCGCCATTTTCTTTATAGTAATCTTCTTTTACGATCTTGAAGTTCTCATCTAACTTCTGGCATTCATATGGAATGCGGTACAGATCCGCCCATACTTTATAGAATGAATACGTAATATCCGGGAAAAAGATTGGTTTCTCTGAGTTAAAAAATGTCAGGAAACACATGGATAATACATCATCCGATCCGACTCCTACAAACACCTGATCCGGATTCACGTGATAAAAATCAGCCAGTGCATTTACCAGTGGTGCGGCTGTCGGATCCGGATACAGGCGCAGACGGTCTGTATTCATCTCTTCCAGTGCTTTTGTCACACCCGGTGCCGGTGCATAAGGATTCTCGTTCGTATTTAATTTGATTACTTTGCGCTGTGGCTGTTCACCAGGTACATATGGTTCTACTTTTCGAATGTTTTTTTCAAATGCTTTCATGCTGCTCTCCTAGAAATATTCTTTCGCCAATTCTTTGAATTTTGGAAGGGAATTGATAATCGTCTCATGTGATACGCAGTATGCAAGTCTTACATATCCAGGGCATGCAAATGAGCTTCCAGGTACGATCAGAATATTATATTTCTTTGCCGCTTCACAGAATGCCTTTTCATCCGCTACCGGAGATTTTACGAACAGGTAAAATGCTCCCTGTGGCTTAATGCACTCGAATCCACACGCTTTCAGTCCGTTATAGAGGTCTTCTCTGTTGCGGTCGTAGAAAGAAAGGTCTGTCTTTTCATTCAGGCACTTTTCTACTACTTTCTGCTGTAAAGTCGGTGCATTGACGAATCCCAGGATACGTGTTGCAACATTGGCTGCTGAAAGTACTTCTTCACTGTCTTTTAATTCATCCGGAATTACAAGATAACCGATACGTTCTCCCGGAAGGGACAGTGACTTGCTGTAGGAATATCCCACAACAGTGTTGTCATAATATTTTGTAAGATAAGGTACTTCTACTCCATCATAAGCCAGTTCACGGTATGGCTCATCTGAGATCAGAACGATGTCTGTTCCGAATTCTTTCTGTTTTGCTTCCATGATAGCAGCAAGTTTCTTGATTGTCTCTTCTGAATATACGACACCGGTCGGATTGTTCGGGTTGTTCACGATAACAGCCTTTGTCTTCGGTGTGATCTTCTGTTCGAACTCGTCCAGTTTTGGCTGGAAGTCTACGGTATTTGGTGAAATTTCTACCAGTACGCCATCGTAGTTATTTGTATAAGAACGGTACTCTCCAAAATATGGTGCAAATGCGATAACTTCATCTCCCGGATTGATCAGTGCTTTCAGGATTACATTCAGTCCTCCGGCAGCACCAACTGTCATAACAATATTCTTTCCTTCAAAGTGTGTATCAAAACGTTCATTTAAAGATTTTGCAACTGCCTCTCTTACGTCTGCATATCCGCAGTTACTGTTCGTGTATCCGTGAAGTGCGATTGGATCTGTCTCACTTACGATATCAATGATCGCTTTTTTTACAGCCTCAGGTGCCGGTACGTTCGGATTACCAAGGCTGAAGTCAAATACGTTCTCGGCCCCGTAGATCCCTGCAAGGCGGTTACCTTCCTCAAACATTGCACGGATAGCCGAACTGTTGGCTACCATATTTTTCATTTTATCCGCTATCATTTTTGTTGCTCCTTCCTTACTGCAAGTCTTTTGTCTTTCGGTCTTTTTTAAGATCTGTCTGCAGAATTCTTTTGTCTGATTCTTTTTATGTCAGATCTCTTTTTCAAAGTCCTTCTTACAAGCTTTCCTTTACTGTCACATCACCTTTTTCTACCATTAGAACCGGACGATAGGAAAGTTTTGCTTTTCTAAGACCCTCTGCACCGGTATCATCTTCCCGGTTGACATATTTATAGTTCATGCATTCATGCTCTACAAACTGCTGATTGATCATGGTGTATGCTCCCTGTACATCCGCATACGCCTTTTCAATATGCACAACATACGTATCTTCGCATATCGGCTCACCGATTGTAAATGCAACTACTTTCCCGTCGATTCTTAAAACTCCTCCGGTCAGGTGAAGCTCTTCGAACAGACGCAGGGAATTCAGTGCTACGCACATCTCTCCCCGTTTTTCGTCGTCATTTTCACAATCATTTTCTTCACGCCATTTGAGTGCCATCTGGAAACATTCTTCCAGGTTGTCTTTCGACATGCTCTCATAAGACCACCTGTCTTCAAACAGGCTTTTGAATTTATTGATATGATTACGCTTTCCGTGCAGTTTCTTTCCGGAAAGTGTGGCTAGTTTTTCTGATTCATATACATAATCCGCTGAATCCCTGTCATATTCGATCTGGAATCTTCCCGGATACCACTCTTCAAGCTGCGCAAAGTATTCTGGCGTTACATTATACATAAGGAATGGTCTTCCCTTTTCTTTTGAATACTCCATCATCTCTTCCAGCGCATTCTTTACATCTTCCGGTTCGCCTGCCGGGTACGCAAAAGATACGTGATTCTCATCTTCACTTTTGAATACCAGTGCATTCTTTACAATTGCCCATTTTACCGGATACTGTCTGGACCAGAGATATACATTGGCAAATGTTCTCTCACAGCTTCTGCTTGTGTGATGTTCAAAATAATGTGAAATAATCTCCTGGTCTTCTAGTTCTGCACGTTTAAACTGTGTTGCTTCCATAATTTTATAATTACCTTCTTTAATTTTCCAGATTCTTACATTTCTTCGTTCATATTTGCAAGTTTTGCTGCCTGGTCAGCTGCGATACATGCATCAATGATCTCCTGGATATCTCCATTCATGATCTTATCCAGTTTGTATAATGTAAGTCCGATACGGTGGTCTGTCACACGTCCCTGTGGGAAGTTGTAAGTACGGATCTTTTCTGATCTGTCACCGGTACCGATCTGGCTCTTTCTCGCCTCTGCTTCTGCATCATGACGTTTCTGGCATTCCAGATCGTATAATTTTGCACGAAGTAATGCAAATGCTTTATCTTTATTCTGCAGCTGTGACTTTTCAGTCTGGCTGTAGATTACGATTCCTGTCGGATAGTGAGTCAGTCGTACAGCAGAGTCTGTTGTATTGACACACTGTCCACCGTTACCAGAAGCACGCATAACGTCGATACGGATATCTTTTTCATCAATCTGGATATCTACATCTTCTGCTTCCGGCATAACTGCTACTGTAATCGTAGAAGTATGGATACGTCCGCCTGATTCTGTCTCCGGCACTCTCTGTACACGGTGCACTCCGGATTCGTATTTCATCTTGGAATATGCTCCCTTACCGTCGATCATGAATGTTACATTCTTCATTCCGCCGATGCCGATTTCTTCACATTCCACCAGCTCTACTTTCCATCTCTGGCTTTCTGCATAGTGCATGTACATACGGTAGATCTCTGCTGCAAAAAGTGCAGCCTCATCTCCACCTGCACCTGCACGGATCTCGACGATAACGTTCTTCTCATCGTTAGGATCTTTTGGAAGAAGCAGGATCTTTAATTCCTGTTCCAGTTCTTCTACACGCTTTTTATTATCATTTAACTCTTCTTTTGCAAGCTCACGCATCTCTTCATCAGACTCTTCCTCTAACATCTCAAGGCTGTCCTCAATTGCCTGCTTGCATTCTTTGTATTCATTATACGCCTCTACAATCGGAGTCAGGTCATTCTGCTCTTTCATAAGTTTGCGGAAGCGGTTCTGGTCATTTGCCACATCCGGTTCCTGAAGTTCGTTTAATATCTCATCCAGACGGATGCGCAGATCTTCTAATTTATCAAACATGGTATATCCTCCTTAACATTACTCTTTATTGTACCTTCCCATAACTACGCGGTCAAGTCCCGCCAAATCCTTTTTTACCTGGATTTCTTCATATCCCTGGTCTTCCATAAGCTTCGCCACATCTTTTCCCTGGTCGAATCCAATCTCAAACAACAGATATCCGCCTTTTTTTATATACTTTGTACTGTCTTTTACAATTCGGCGGTAAAAATAAAGTCCGTCTTCCTTCCCATCCAGTGCAATCCACGGATCATGAAGTTTCACCTCATCTTCAAGCCGGCCGATTTCTTCTGTTCTTATATAAGGCGGGTTTGATACGATCATGTCATACATATCTTCTATCCGTTCAAACAGATCGCTCCTTACAAATGCTGCGCCAGCCTTAAGGTGGTCATTATTTTCTTCAGCAACCTTTAATGCTTCTTCTGAGATATCGCATCCGGTTCCTGTAAGATGTATTCCTTTTTTTTCAGCGAATTTCAATATACTTTCCACAATACATCCTGATCCCGTACACATATCCAGGATCTTCATCCCCGGCATAATCCGCTTAAGCGCCTCTTCGACCAAAACTTCCGTATCCTGCCTCGGAACCAGCACATGTTCATTGACCTTAAATGTCAGTCCCATAAATTCCTGTTCCCCGGTAATATGCTGAAGCGGGATCCTCTCAGCTCTCGTCTCAATATCTTTCTGATACCGTTCTGCTATATTCTCTTCGATCATTCTGTCCGGATCTGCAAAGAACATTGCCCTGCTGATCCCTGTCTCGTATTCTAATAGGTACCACGCGTCCAGCTTCGCTTCTGCAACTCCTGCTTTTTCAAGGCTTTCGATCCCATTCTGGTACAGATTATGAAGTGTGAAAGTTTTCCCGTTCATAGGCCCTCCAGTCAAATACAGCTTCTACTGCCTGTATCGCAACTTCTATCATATCATCATCTGGTTCACTGGTTGTCAGTTTCTGAATTGCAAGTCCCGGTTTACTGAGCAGGTTGATGACCGGATTGTCACTGCTGCCTGCAAGCTTCAGTATCTCATAAGAGATTCCCGCGATTACCGGGATTAACGCAATCCTTACTACAATTCTCATAAGAGGCGACTCTACCTGTATCACCAATAATAAAATAATACTGATTGCAAGCACAAAGAATAAAAAGCTTGTTCCGCATCTTTTATGCTGTCTTGAACTTTTTCTTACATTTTCAACGGTAAGCGGCAATCCATGCTCAATGCAGTTAATACATTTGTGCTCTGCACCATGATACATGAATGTTCTCTGGATATCCTTCATTCTGGAGATCAGTAAGATATAGATAATAAATATACCAATCCGCACAAATCCCTCCACTACCGTTCTGATATGGTAAGACGGAATTACCGGTTTCATAAGTGATGACAGGAAATACGGCAGCACCATAAAGATTGCAACAGCCGCAACAACGGAAAACAGAACCGTTCCTGCCATCATAAGATTTTCCTTTTTCTCCTGTCTGGCCTGTTCTTCTTCGGACATTTTCCCTGCGGCATTTCCTTCTTCCTCTTCATAAAAGCTTGCTGAGAATGTCAGTGTCTTAATTCCAAGAACCATAGAATCAATAAAATTAAAGACGCCTCTCACAAACGGAACCGTTGTCAGTCCTTTCCACTTGCCTGTCACACTGTGAAATTCGTCTTTCTGGACAAATATTTCACCGTCTGGTTTTCTGACTGCCACAGCATAGCTGTCTTTGTTCTTCATCATGATGCCCTCTAAGACCGCCTGCCCGCCGATATTTGATGATTTCATATATTCTCCTTATACTCTGTATGAAAAAAGGGTTGAGATTTAAAAAACCTCAACCCAATACTTGTAATCTTATTTGTCCATTCCGTATTTCTTATTGAACTTATCAACACGGCCACGAGCCTGAGTTGCTTTCTGCTGTCCTGTGTAGAATGGATGACACTTAGAACAGATTTCTACGTGGATTTCTTCATTTGTAGATCCTGTTACGAATGTATTACCACAGTTACAAGTTACAGTTGCCTGATAATAATTTGGATGTATTCCTTCTTTCATGATTTTCACCTCTTCTTTATTTTTTGACACGCACGTAAATGTGCAGTAAATTTCTTTTCATTTACACAGCTCGTTCATTATAGCACAAGAATCGATTTTTGTCTAGATAAATTTTGTCTTTTTTACCATTTGTATCAATTCTTCGTTATTTTTGGTTCTTGAGAACATATTTAAGATGTTATCTACTGCCTCTTCCGGGCGCAGTCCATTGAGCGCTCTGCGCATATTGTCTACCGCTTCCTGTTCTTCTTTTGAAAGCAGCAGGTCTTCTCTTCTGGTTCCTGACTTCAGGATATCAATTGCCGGGAACATTCTCTTTTCTGAAAGCTTACGGTCGAGCACCAGTTCCATGTTACCGGTTCCTTTGAACTCTTCGTAAACTACGTCATCCATCTTACTTCCGGTATCTACAAGAGCCGTTGCAAGAATGGTCAAACTTCCGCCTTCTCTCATATTTCTCGCCGCACCAAAGAAACGCTTCGGCATATGAAGCGCAGCCGGATCAAGACCACCGGACAGTGTTCTTCCTGATGGCGGTACGGTAAGGTTATATGCTCTTGCAAGACGTGTGATACTGTCGATCAGGATCATTACATCCTTCTTATGCTCTACCAGTCGTTTTGCACGTTCGATCACCATCTCTGATACACGCTTATGATGCTCCGGGAGCTCATCAAATGTGGAATAGATAACTTCTACATTTGGTCCTTCGATCGACTCACGGATATCAGTTACTTCTTCCGGACGTTCATCGATCAGAAGGATCAGAAGGTGTACTTCCGGATTATTCTTCTGTACAGATAATGCCACCTGCTTCAGTAAGGTTGTCTTACCAGCTTTCGGAGGTGATACGATCATACCTCTTTGTCCTTTTCCGATTGGAGACATCAGATCCATAATACGCATGGCAGTGCTTGTCTTGCCACACTCAAGACTTAGTCTTTCATTCGGGAAGATCGGAGTCATATCTTCGAAATTCTTTCTGCGCATAGCCATCATCGGATCAATGTCATTAATCTTTGTCAGGTATAATAATGCACTGAATTTTTCCTGCTGGGTCTTAATTCTTGTATTTCCTTCCAGGATATCTCCAGTCTTCAGATTGAATCTGCGGATCTGCGACGGGGATACATACACGTCATTCTCACCCGGAAGATAATTTGCACTTCGGATAAATCCATATCCATCCTGCATAACTTCCAGAATTCCATGTGCCGTGATCCCACTGTCTAATTTGTCAATATCATGAACTTCTTTATCTCCTGTATTTGCAGACAGTTCTTTTACTGTTGCCTGGGTTGCTTTACTTTCTTTTTCGTCCTCTTCCAGCATACGCTCAATAAGCTCTGCCTTTTTCATGGTAGAAATCCCCTTAAGTTTTCTTGCTTTTGCAAGATCTTTCAGCGTTGCCAATGGAAGGGATTCATATTTTTCTCTCATCATAATACACCCAATCCTTTCACTTTTATTACAATATTATAAGTCTGGTCTGGTTTCTTTTTCTCTTTCCTCTTTTTTCTCTTTTATTATCATCACTATTTACTGGAAAATCACGTCAGAAATGACGATACTAATTGAAACAAGCTATATTATACTACATTATTGTTTTTTTTGAAAGGCTTTTTTCCTGTAATTGACTTGATTCCTTAGGAATGATATGATTAAAAAAGCAAAATTAATCTTATGAAAAGGTGGTATTCCCAATGACAAATAGTGAAAAAGCTCTGAAAATGCATGAAGAATGGCAGGGAAAAATCGAGACCTGTGCAAAGTCTCACGTAAAATCCCGTGAAGATCTGGCAATTGCCTATACTCCTGGTGTTGCAGAACCTTGTAAAGTAATTGCAAAAGATCCAGAAGCTGCCTATACCTATACAATCAAGTCCAACACCGTAGCAGTTGTCTCTGACGGCAGTGCTGTACTCGGTCTTGGAAATATTGGTGCTCTGGCTGCCATGCCTGTTATGGAAGGAAAAGCAGTTCTTTTTAAAGAATTCGGTGGTGTCAATGCCGTTCCGATCTGTCTTGATACACAGGACACAGAAGAGATCATCAAAACAGTAGTCAATATCGCTCCTGCATTCGGCGGTATCAATCTGGAAGACATCAGTGCACCTCGTTGTTTTGAAATCGAAGAACGCTTAAAAGAGCTTCTTGACATTCCTGTATTCCACGATGACCAGCACGGAACTGCGATCGTTGTACTTGCCGGAATCATCAATGCAATGAAAGTAACAGGAAAAGATAAGGAAACCGCCAAAGTTGTTGTAAACGGTGCCGGATCAGCCGGTGTTGCGATTACAAAGCTGCTTCTTACTTATGGATTCAAACATGTGACCATGTGTGATATCAACGGTATCATCGGCAAAGATTCCAAAGATCTGAACTGGATGCAGAAACGCATGGTAGAAGTAACTAATCTGGAACATCAGACAGGAACTCTTGCCGACGCATTAAAAGGTGCTGACATCTTTGTCGGTGTTTCTGCCCCTAATATCGTTTCTCAGGAAATGGTTGCTTCTATGAATAAAGATGCCATTCTTTTTGCCATGGCTAATCCTGTTCCGGAGATCATGCCTGATCTTGCAAAAGCTGCTGGTGCAAAGGTCGTCGGCACAGGACGTTCTGACTTCCCAAACCAGGTAAACAACGTTGTAGCTTTCCCTGGTATCTTTAAAGGTGCACTGGAAGGACGTGCTACTGCGATCACGGAAGAAATGAAGCTTGCTACCGCCAAAGCCATCGCCGGACTTGTCCCTGAAGAAGAATTAAATGAAAATAATATTCTTCCGGAAGCTTTTGATCCTCGTGTTGCAGATGTTGTAAGCAAAGCCGTGAAAGAACTGATCTAATATGACCGTACATTGGGGTGAAAAACGATATTATTCCCTGGATTATTATTTAAAAAATACTTACGGGGAAAAATTATATAAGATATCTCTGGATGGCGGCATGACCTGCCCAAACCGCGACGGAACACTCGGTCACCGTGGCTGCATCTTCTGCAGTCAGGGTGGTTCCGGTGACTTCGCCGCAAGCCGCAAGCTCTCTATCACTGAACAGATTGAATCCGGCAAGCAGCAGACCAGCCGTAAGCATTCCGGTTCTTCGTATATTGCCTATTTTCAGGCCTACACGAACACTTATGCACCGATAGAATATTTACGCCGCATCTTCACGGAAGCAATCCTGCACCCGGACATCCGCATACTTTCTATCGCCACCAGACCTGACTGCCTGAGTGTGGAAATCCTCGATCTGTTAGAAGAGTTGAACCACATCAAACCTGTCTGGATCGAACTTGGTCTTCAGACGATCCATCCGGCCTCAGCCAGGTTTATCCGGCGTGGATATGACCTGCCCGTCTTTGAAAAGGCGGTAACAGATCTCCGCCTGCGGAATATCGACGTGATCGTCCATATGATCTTATGTCTTCCGGGTGAAACAACACAGGATATGCTTGCGACCATAGATTACCTGAACCGTCAGGATATTCAGGGAATCAAATTACAGCTATTACACATTCTGAAAGGAACGGATCTTGCCGATATTTATCTGAACGATCCATTCTTCCTTCCGGATGCGCAGGAATATAATGCTCTGATCGGCGACTGCATCGCCCACTTAAGACCAGAAACCGTCATTCACCGTCTGACTGGTGACGGACCAAAAGATCTGCTGATTGCCCCTTTATGGACCGGCAACAAACGGCAGGTATTAAACCATTTACAATCTTACTTAAAAACCAAAGACATCTGGCAGGGAAAGGAGTGTTAACCATGGCCAATTCTTTTACACTATATAAGCTGATTATTTTGTATATGTTGAATGAAGTTGATTTCCCTCTTACCAATTCCCAGATATCTGAATTCATTCTGGACGAGGGATATACAACCTACTTCAAACTTCAGCAGGCATTATCGGAACTTCTGGATTCCGGATTCATCCGCGAGGAATCTACACACCACCGTACCTTTTATCATCTGACCGAAGACGGTGCAGAGACGATCCATTACTTTTCCGGTGATATCTCTCCTGCGATCCAGAGTGATATTGATAAATTCTTAAAGAAGAAACATTATGAATTAAAAAATGAGGTTGCTGTCAAAGCAGATTATTTTGAAAATTCCAACATGGAATATTCCGTCCGCTGCCAGGTCATCGAGCACGGACTGCCTCTTATTGATCTGACTGTGACAGTACCTACTAAAGACGAGGCTGTGACAATTGCAAATAACTGGAGCAAAAAGAACCAGGAAATATATGCGATGGTTATGGCGAAGCTGCTTTAAATTTGGGGTGTTTCATTCATCATTTTGGATACCCGCACCTCCATAAAAATCAACCAGACCATTCTGTGCCACTCCGTCATAGGGAGCTTTCTAAAGCAAAAAATTCCAACCATGACTACGAATGCACTGAATGGTCTGGTTGATTTTTATTCCGTGTGTACCGAATACGAAAGATATGATAAATGAAACAGTGCATGAAACTAAAACAAAAACTCACTCATCACATAATTGCTGACATCTATCCCTCGCTCCGTCAGCCGTATATGCGTCCCCGTATCTTCCAGTAATCCCTTCTGATACAGTTCCCCAAGTACTCTCGGATAGATCCGTTCTATTTGTTTTCCGAATGTGTTCCGGAAGTCTTCTTTTGAGACTCCTTCCATTTTTCTAAGACCTAAGAACATGGTCTCTTCTATCTGGTTTTCTACGGTCAGTGCTTCTACTTCTCCGCCTTCTACCCACCTGTGATTATCAATCAGGGATGCGGCGCTTGTTCCGATTCCCAGATATTCGGTACGGTTCCAGTAGCCAAGATTGTGCTGGCATTCGTATCCGTCTTTTGCATAGTTAGATATTTCATAACGGTGGTATCCATAGTCTTTCAGGATATCTTTCGTAAACTGGTACATCTTACGTTCCGTGTCTTCATCCGGAAGCTCCCGTTTTCTTCTTTCCTCTGCGCGCTTTCCTTCTCCGTATTTTTCATAAAACGGAGTTCCTTCTTCGATGATGAGACTATAGGCGGAAATGTGTTCCAGTCCTAATTCTGCGACTTTTTTTAATGTCTCTTCCCATCCTTCAAGCGTCTGAAACGGGATTCCGGACATCAGATCTACATTGATATTGTCAAATCCCGCTTCTCTTGCCAGTTCGTATGTCTTCAGGAAATCCTGATATGTATGGATTCTGCCAAGCATCTTAAGCTCCTGATCGTCGGTCGATTGAAGCCCGATGCTTAAGCGGTTGATCCCAAGATTCCGGTATGTCGCAAGCTTGCGTTTATCCACCGTTCCCGGATTAGCTTCTATTGTAATCTCTGCGTGCATATCCATCGGGAATGTCGATCTGACCGAACCAAATACCGCCTGCATCTGCTCTGCTTCTAAAATCGACGGTGTCCCACCGCCGATGAATACGCTTTTTATCAGATACATATCCGCCAGATCAGAATATGACCTGATTTTTTCACATAATTCTGCTACATATTCCTCTCTCTCTTCAGGTGTCGCAGGCGCTGACTGAAAATCACAGTACCTGCATTTTTTTACACAAAACGGAATATGGATATATAATTCTAATGGTTTCATTATTTGTCATCCAGCTTCAGTACACTCATAAATGCTTTCTGAGGAATCTCTACGTTGCCCACCTGACGCATACGTTTCTTTCCTTCTTTCTGTTTTTCCAGAAGTTTTCTCTTACGGCTGATATCTCCACCATAACATTTTGCCAGTACGTCTTTTCTCATCGCACGCACTGTTTCTCGTGCAATGATCTTGCTTCCGATTGCTGCCTGGATTGGAATCTCGAACAGCTGTCTTGGAATCTCTTCTTTTAACTTCTCGCACATCTTTCTGCCTCGTTCGTATGCAGTATCTGCATGTACGATAAATGAAAGCGCATCCACTTCTTCTTTATTGATCAGGATATCCAGTTTTACAAGATCGGATCTTACATAACCGGCCATCTCATAATCAAAGGATGCATATCCTCTGGATCTTGATTTTAACGCATCGAAGAAGTCATAGATAATCTCATTGAGCGGTAATTTATAATTCAGTACCGCACGGCTTTCTTCGATATATTCCATGCCCTCATAGACGCCTCTTCGCTCCTGACACAGATCCATGATCGCTCCGATGAATTCTGAAGTTACCATGATCTCTGCTTTTACCATCGGCTCTTCCATGTATTCGATCTCTGACGGATCCGGAAGGTTGGATGGGTTGGTAAGTTCGATCACCTCACCGTTTGTCTTATGAACTTTGTATATAACGCCCGGTGCCGTTGTTACCAGATCCAGGTTATATTCTCTTTCCAGTCGTTCCTGAATGATCTCCAGATGCAAAAGTCCGAGGAATCCGCACCGGAATCCAAATCCAAGTGCGATTGATGTCTCCGGTTCAAACTGAAGCGATGCATCATTTAACTGTAATTTTTCCAATGCGTCACGAAGATCTGGATATTTGGCCCCGTCTGCAGGATATAATCCACAGTACACCATCGGATTGACTTTCTTATATCCCGGAAGCGGCTCATCACACGGTTCCAGTGCATTTGTAACCGTATCACCTACGCGGGTGTCTTTTACATTCTTAAGACTGGCAGTAATATAACCTACCATTCCTGCACTCAGCTCATCGCATGGAATAAACTGTCCCGCTCCAAAGTAGCCAACCTCTACAACTTCCGCTTTGGCTCCCGTTGCCATCATAAGGATCGGTGTTCCTTTCTTCACGGTACCTTCTTTGATACGGCAGAATACGATTACTCCCTTATATGCATCATACAGTGAATCAAAGATCAATGCTTTTAATGGTGCTTTCGGATCTCCTGTCGGTGCCGGAACTTTTGCTACGATTTCTTCCAGTACCTGGTCTACATTCAGTCCTGTTTTGGCCGAGATCTGCGGCGCATCTTCTGCTTCAATTCCGATCACATCTTCGATTTCCTCGATGACTCTCTGTGGGTCTGCACTTGGCAGATCGATTTTATTTAATACCGGCACTACATCCAGGTCGTGATCCAGTGCAAGGTATACATTTGCAAGTGTCTGCGCTTCTACCCCCTGTGCAGCATCTACTACCAGAATGGCACCATCACACGCAGCAAGACTTCTTGATACCTCATAGTTAAAGTCCACATGTCCCGGTGTGTCGATCAGGTTGAAGATATACTCTTCCCCGTCTTTTGCCTTGTATACCGTTCTGACGGTCTGTGCCTTGATCGTGATACCACGTTCCCGTTCCAGTTCCATGTTATCCAACACCTGCGACTGCATCTCACGGCTTGTAAGAAGCCCTGTCATCTCGATAATGCGGTCTGCCAGAGTGGATTTACCATGGTCAATATGTGCTATAATACAAAAATTTCGAATTTTACTCTGATCTATTCCTGACACTAATATCTATCTCCTTATTTCATGTTATCTTATCAATCTTATCACGCAGCACTGTATTTTACAATGAAAAGTTCTACGCTCATAATGTCATTCAGCCTTCCGGTCTTAACCATCTCCTCCGTATCCACGGCATCTTCCAGAATGGCCCTGAGTTCTTTTTTTTCAAATGTCCGGCACTGCTGCATATACTTTCCTGCCACAAACGGATGCAGTCCTACGGTTTTGGCTATCGATGCTTTATCATAGCGTTTTCCGGACAGATCCTTCACCTCTAAAAGAAGCTTAAACTGCCTGGTCAACAGATACAGGATCCTCATCGGCGGCTCCTTTAACGCCAGCAGGTCATAATAATAATCCAGCGCTTTTTTCTGATTCTTTCCCGCGACTGCCTCTACCATCTCAAAGATCTTATTCGTAATCTGAGTCGTACAGATTGCTTCGATATCCGCAATCTCGATTTCTTCTTTTCCCATGCAATATGAAAAGAGTTTTTCCAGTTCCTGTTCGAGATTCTCCATATCCGTTCCAGTTACCGACAGCAGATATCTCGCCGTCTGCTCCCTTATCTTATAGCCTTCACGTTTTACATTACCTGCAATCCAGTACAGAAGCGTCTTTTCATCCTGACGGGTCATCTCTACGATCCGGCCTTTGCTTTTTACCGCCTTGTACATCTTTCCTCTTTTATCTGCTTCATTTTCCACGAATACAAAACATGCAGTATCCGGCATTGTCTTGATATAATCCGCAAGATCCGGGCATGCATTTTTAAAAAATCCGGAATTTTCCACTACGATCAGACGACGCTCTGCAAAGAACGGCATCGTCTCGGCAAGATCGATCAGTTCCCCGGGATTGATCCCTTTTCCTTCATAGTATGCATAATTCACAGTATCCCCATCCGGAAAGATTGCTTTTGTGATCTTATCTTTATATTGTTTTTTCAAATAGGCCTCTTCTCCGTACAGGAGATAGACGGACTTAAAATTTCCCGTTTTGATATCTTCATTTAAGCTTTTCATTGATTCTTCTGCCTGTTACCTCTTTTTATCATTTACACATCCCGGAGCGTGGCTTAAAAATGCTTTCTGCAAACTTCCACCAAGTTGATGCATGTGGATTGCAGGAATGATTTTTCCAGACACACTCTGGCTTCGCCTGTAAAAAATTATACTGAAATTTGCTTTTGAATTCAACTACTTCTCCCATGAATCCGCATTGTTTTTTCCCGGACACTGATACGAACCGCCCCATTTTCCTGTGTTGTAAATACGGGAATCTGATACTTTTCCAATCTTTTTAATGTCTCCTGGTGCGGATGTCCGTAGCGGTTCTTTCTGCCTGCTGATATCCATGCATATTTTGGTTTTGCAGCTTTCAGAAACTCTTCTGTGGTGGAATTCTTAGAACCATGATGTGCGACTTTCAGTACTTCCCACGATATATTCTTTGTTTCATCGTCCTCTGCTAACCGTTCTGTCAAATGTTCTTCTCCTTCTTTTTCCACATCTCCGGTAAACAGCATGTCGAATCCTTCGTAGGACAGGTGTAGGATCATCGACGCTTCATTCCCCGCTTTTTCAGTCTCCGGTCCAAGACAGCGAAATATCAGATCTTCACTCTTAATTTTTCGCCCGCAATTCAGTATCCATACCCTGACTCCCAGCTTTTCTGCTTTTCCCGCCAGGTTTTGCAGTGTATCATCCCATACTTCCCTGGTGGGCAGCACGATATTGTCTATTTTCACTCCTACCTGTTGTCGTTCCATCAGTTCTTCTATCCCACTGATATGATCCATATCTCCATGTGATACAAATACATAATCCAGCTTCCCGATTCCTCTTGATTTTAAAAATGACTCTATCCGGTACTTCCCTGCCGCTTTTACATCGCTGCTTCCTCCATCCACCAGGTAATTTCTGCCATCCGGTGCTTCGATGCAGATACAGTCTCCCTGTCCCACGTCTAACATCGTGATTTCCAGTCCTTTTCTGATCCGGTGACCTGATGTCAGTATCAAAAATCCACACAAATATATAATTCCTGCCAAAAGCAATTTTTTTCTTCTGATATTGGTCATATTGTTTCTCATATTTTTCGCTTTTTCATATTCACTGCCATTATTACTCCGTATGATTTTTCTATCAGCTCCATAATATTGATACAGAATCACCAGACATATAGCTAACAATACATAATAGATGCCGATCTGTATCATCCCCGGCTGTCCGGCTACCCATCTGGCTTTTGGCAGTCTCAATGCGTACCGGCATACCGTTTCGTAAAATTGCAAGATCCATCTGCATCCCTCCATCAGTAATTTTCCGATGTTTCCTGACAACACTCCGGATAACTCTCTCAATACCGGATTACTCCCCCCACACAGGAACCGGTAACTCTGACAACACAATGCAGATCCTGTAATCCCAAGACTTAACAACAGTGACATACACGGAACGATAACCAGATTCAGGATTACGCTATACACCGGAATTTCATAAAAGCAATATAGTATTACCGGCCAGAGTATGCTATTTAATGCAACACTGGACCACAGAGCCTTTCCAGGAAGTTCTCTGATAAGCGGCGCCGTAATACAGATTGCAAACACCGCCCCAAATGACAGCCAGAATCCACCGTCCAGAATATATAACGGATTACTATATACCGCAATGACTGCTGCCACCGAAAGTGCCGTCGGCATATCATAATGCCTGCCGGTGATATCTGCCCCGATGCGGAACAGGAACATCACCCACGCCCGGATTACCGAGACCGTCAATCCGATCATGAGTACATACAGCATGAGCAAAGCGCCGCCTGCAATCCCTCCAATCCAGTAAGATCCTGTTCCTCTTCGCAGCAACCGGTATACACCAAGCCCCACAAAAGACAGGTGCAGTCCAGAAATTGCCAGAATATGTCCAACTCCGTTGGCCTGGTATAATTCTTTTACATCCTGATCCATCTCACTTTTCTCTCCCAGTAAAACAGCTGCAAGGATTGCCCCTTTTTGTTCCCCGAGTTCGTACTTTAACACTTCTTTCCACTGCATTCTAAAGTCCGCCAGCCAGTCTTTTAATCCATCTCTTCTGTCATCTATAAGCGTTGCATGTTCCGCCCATATACTGGCATGAATATCCTGCTTCTGGTAATAAAACCTCTGATCAAAATTTCCGGGATTTCTGGCATTATCAAAGAATGCTACTTCTCCTGTTAACTGTATTTTATTACCTATATGGAATTTCTGGTCTGATTTCAGGCAGATTAATATTTTAATATCTGATATCTGGGTATTTACTTGATTAATATTTGATGTTTTGAATGATTTCTTATTTTGAAATAATTTCTTATATGTGTCAGCTTCTATATCTGACCTTGATTGATTAGAATCCAGATAGACCCTGCTATCTTTCAAATAGATTTTCTGATATGTTTCTTTTTGTTCCTGTCTGTATATGGTTCCCTGAACCGTTACATTTTCTTCGTCTTTTGCATATAATTCAACCGGAGAAGGGCGAAGTTCTTTTATGAACCTTTTTCCTCCTCCGGCTGTAACAACACTGATCATAAAAAGTAACACCAGACAGACACAAAGAAGTGGTCTGTTCTTCACGGCTTACTCTCCTTCTACAATGTTTGGATTTCTTGATAATGGTTTACTTAAGTCTACTTTTCCCATATACTGGATATCCGTCTGTCCGTTCACCAGTATCTGCACCCTGCTGATAGAGCTTCCATCAATGACAGAGTTTACAATTGCATACACCGGAATCTCTGCATTCAGTACATTCGTTGTGTCCATGAATCCATCATCCAGGTTCACATAACAGATATTGTCTTTTACAGACACACCAAGTACCTTTGTTCCCGCCGGGATCACGGCCGTCTCATTATCTGAATCCGGCCCCTTGATCAGCTGCTCGATCAGTGCCTTTTCACGGGATGTGTTGCTGTTATAACGCACATTCACCTTTTCCTTAACTAACCGGTCCCCCTGCTTGTTACCAAAGTATAAAAGCAGTGTTTCTTTTTGCAAGGAATGAAGTGACGATCCCGTATTCTGCACAAAATCATCCGGACGCATGTATCCGATAATTTCTCCCTGCTGATCCTGAAGCGGTTCGTGACCTATCATAAAACGCACACAGTCTACCCCGTCAACCGCTCCAACCGACTGCACTACCGCTGCCCGCAGCAGAAGTTCCTCTGTCTCACTGAGTTCATGATACTCCTCGTTAAAGTGTATCGTCAGTTTTTTATCCTTCAGTGACCATTTTTTAATCTTTACATTTCGTATGAATACGGTCTGATAATCAATATTATCCGTTTTTTCCTGCAATTTTTCCAGGACATTTTTCACCTGTTCTTCCGCAGTCTTTCCTTCTAGTTTGTATGATTTTTCCACCAGCATGGACCGTTCCGAATCCGTATAATAGATCTGGCTGCCGGCTGCCCTTCCATTTTTACTGCACCCTGCTGCCGCTATGATACAAACGACCAAAAGCAGCAGGATCTTGATAATGTTTCGTTTTCTCATCTGACTCTCCTTCTGCCTATGATACATAATTAAGTGGAATTCTTATTGTAAATGTAGTTCCTTCCGACGGCTGGCTGAACACTTTGATCGCACCTCTGTGCATAACCACGGCATTTCTTGCAATTGCAAGTCCAAGTCCTGTACCACCGATTTCTCTGGAATGCGACTTGTCTACACGGTAGAATCTTTCAAAAATATGTTCCTGTGCTTCTGCCGGTATTCCAATACCAGAGTCTGCCACCTCTATATAGCAGTTTTTATGGTCTGCATTCAGTGATACATGCACCCATCCATTTTCATTATTGTACTTGATCGCATTTTCCACCAGATTGGATATGGCAAGCGAAATCTTTGTCTCATCTACTTCTGCCGATACCGGACGGAAGCTTTCAAATACCAGTTCTACGTTACGTGTCGCTGCAATCGGACGCAGACGCTTCAATATCTTTTCTACCAGTTCGTTCATATTTTCCAGCTTGATATTCATGGTGCTGGCCGTCTTATCCATCTTGACCAGTGACAACAGGTCATTGATGATCTTGTTCTCACGCTCGATTTCTTCTGACATATCTCCCATGAATTCCTTATAAAGTTCTACCGGCGCATCCTCCTGAAGCAGAAGGGAATCTGCCAGTACCTTCATAGACGTAAGCGGTGTCTTAAGTTCATGGGATACGTTTGATACGAATTCATTTCTGGAATCATCCAGCGTCTTCATGCGGCCCGACATCTTATTAAATGCATCTGATAATTCCATCGTCTCTGTATAAGTATTCTCATGCAGGTAATCATCATCGTATCCTTCTGTAACCGCAGAAATGGAGTCTGTGATCCGTTTGAATGGCTTCAACATATGTCCAGCCGCCAGTACTGCTATCATAAGCACAATAAGACCCGCTGCCAGAAGTACTACATCTGCTTTGTTTCTCAGAATTGACAGATTGTCCAGTACAGAATCCGTGGACGCACTTACCAGAAGTACCCCTACGATCTGTCCGCTTTCTTTTTCTTTGATTTGGGAGGCAACTTCAATATACTGGCTGTCTTTATTGTACTCACTCGACGTTTTTCCACTGTAACACCGGATTACATTTCCCGAGACGATCGTCTTTCCTTTATCCATGTCATAGGTATCTTCCTGAATCCGGAAATTACTGTCGATGACCATCACACGGCCACTGTAGATATTAGACAACTGAACCAGCTCGGTGCGGATAACCTCCGATGTATCTCCGGTAAGATACCCGGAACTACTCAGCTGATTACTGAGAATGGTACATTGATTCTGTATGTCGGCAGTCCGTACCTCCACTGCCCGCTTCTCATAACTACTTAAGAACACCGCTCTCATGATGATAACCGGTATGAATCCCGCAAAGAATACTAACAGCACAATCTGAAAGCGCATGCTCTTAAATATATTGTTCTTAAAATATTTTTTAACCCCTGAAATAGTAACCCACTCCCCACTTTGTATACACATATTTTGGATCGCTTGGATTTGTCTCTATCTTTTCACGCAGTCTACGGATATGTACGTCAACGGTTCTTGCATCACCCGGATATTCATATCCCCATACAATATTCAGAAGGTTCTCCCGGCTGTACACCTTGTTCGGATTCATCGCAAGCAGTTCAAGAAGATCGAATTCTTTTGCCGTCAGGTTAATCTCTTTTCCGGCAATCACCACACGTCTGCTTTCACAGTCGATCTTCATCTCGCCTTTTACGATGACTTTTTCATTTTCCTGGTCTTTGTTCTGTTTGCTGATTCTGCGCATGATCGCTTTGATTCTGGCTTTTACTTCCAGAATGTTAAATGGCTTCGTAATATAGTCATCTGCTCCGTAATCAAGTCCCAGGATTTTATCCATGTCATCACCTTTTGCCGTAAGCATAATGATCGGCACATCTGAATATTCACGGATCTGCTGACAAACCTCAAACCCGTCATATTTCGGGAGCATGACATCTAACAGAATGATATCGTATACATTTTCTTTTGCAAGTTTTAATGCTTCTTCTCCGTCATAGGCACAATCTACATCGTACCCATCCTGTTCCAGACTGAATCTTATTCCTTTTACTATCAGTTTTTCATCATCTACAACCAATACTCGTCTGCTCATGTTTTTAACTCCCTTATCAAACTTTAATCTGATCTTTTACTTTTCGAAACACACCGTCTTTGATTCCTTCCACCTGCATCAGTTCTTCTATATTCTGAAACCTTCCGTGGCTTTCCCGGTAACTTATGATTGCCGAAGCCTTTGCCTCTCCGATACCGGAAAGTGTCATCAGCTGCTCTTTGGTCGCCGTATTCAGATTCACTTTTCCATCTTCCACAGATGCCGTATCTGCTGCAAAAGATCCGCCTTTACCACCCGGAACTTCTGACACTATCCCTGGTGTTTCAGACCTATTCTGCATACCGGCAGCATATTCATCCTTATCGGGCACATAGATCCTTGAGCCGTCTTCTACCTTTTCTGCCTGGTTCAGACCTTCTCCTGCCGCATTCTCTGTAAGGCCGCCTGCAAGTGCAATTGCTTCATACATGCGGCTCCCGGCAGGCAATTCATACACGCCCGGATGCGTCACTGCTCCGCATACATGAACATAGCACGTTTTTTCTTTGTCCTGACCAGAATCTTCTGTATCCTGATTATTTTTAACATCAGAATCTGTGCTTTTGTTCCGTTTCTGCGTTCCGGCAGCAGCATCTTCCTTCACAGTATTCTTATCTTCAGTATTGCCGGCGTTTTCATCTCCGGCTCGTTTGGTTTCTGTCTGCTGTTCTTCCTGAACTTCAACAAGTTCTGTCTGCTGTTCATTTTCCGAAGCACCGCAGCTATAAAGACCACCTGTCAGGAACAGGCATATCAGAGCTATGATCCGGTGTATTTTCGTTCTCTTTTTTTGTATTTTTTCTTCTTTGTTTTTCTTTTCTTTTTGATTTTTGCTACGCATAATTCTCCTTTACAGCCTGTCGAAAACTGTAAATCCCCGCATATGCCTAGTGAATTAATTGTACTATTTCCACTGAAAAATTGCAACACCAATCAGGGCAATCACCATGCCAATAATTTTACGGATTTCCAGTGGTTCTTTGTCTACTCCGAACAATCCAAGGAGCTCTATTACATACGCTACGATCAGCTGAGAGATCACAATCAAAAGTACCGCTTTGGCAGGTCCGAGTGCCTCCATGCTTTTAATTACCGTCCAGGTAATCCCAGCCCCGATCACTCCTCCTAAGAGCACGTATTTCGGTTCTACTTTTCCGATGCTCGTAACCGGGTCCCGGCCTGCAACCAGCCATGCTGCCACACATAATAAAAAAGCACTGAACTGTACCCATCCGTTACTGACCCACATCCCGGTTGTCTTTGTTACCTGCGTATTGAATACTCCCTGTACACTCATAAGCGCTCCCGACAACAGCGCAATCAAAAAACCAGTCATCTTACATACCTCCTGCTTATGCAGATAATATGTCCCATGACTGGTTTTTTATGTATATTACAGTACTTTCTTTAAGATTTCGATCATTTTATCCACTTGTTCTTTTTCAATGATAAGTGGTGGTACAAAACGGATCACATCTTCTCCTGCCCCGATGATCAGAAGTCCTTCTTTTAAAGCTCCTCCTGTAATCTCTGAAAGAGGTTTTTTTACCTGGATTCCCTGCATCAGGCCTTTTCCTTTTACAGCTTTTACTGTGTCAAATTCTGCCTTTAATTCTTCCAGCTTTTCTGTCAGGTATGCGCCGACTTCCTGTACGTGTTCCACAAGATGTTTCTTTTCAAAGATCTCGATGGTCTTACTTACTGCGGTACATGCCAGAGGATTTCCCCCGTAAGTTGTTCCATGATCACCTGGTTCCAGTGAGTATTTCGCAATCTCTTCTGTCATTGCAAATGCTCCCACCGGAATTCCGTTTCCGATAGCCTTTGCCATAGACATGATATCCGGCTTGATACCATAAGACTGCCATGTGAACATAGATCCTGTTCTTCCCATACCACACTGTACTTCATCACAGATCATAAGTATGCCTTCTTCATCACAGAGCTTACGGATCCCTTTCATGAATTCTTCTGTTGCAAGGTTGATGCCGCCTTCACCCTGTAACGGCTCTAAAATAATCGCACATGTTTTATCTGTCACCAGTGCTTTTACACTGTCTAGATCATTATATTCCGCAAAAGACACTCCTGGTACAAGTGGTTCAAACGGTGCACGGTACGGATCATGTCCTGTTACGGACACTGCTCCAAAGCTTCTTCCATGGAACGATTCTCTCATGGCAATGAATTCATAGCGTCCGGTTCCTTTTTTGTATGCATACTTTCTGGCTGCTTTTAAAGTACCTTCCACCGCTTCTCCGCCACTGTTGGTAAAGAAGATACGATCCATCCCGGTAATACGTTTCAGATCTTCTGCTGCTTTTCCACATGCTGTATTGTAATACAGGTTCGATGTATGGAAAAGTTTGTCAATCTGTGCTTTTAATGCATCATTTAATTCCTGATTGCCATATCCAAGTGATGACACTGCATATCCGGCTGCAAAGTCCAGATATTTCTTTCCTTCTGTATCATACAGATACGCACCTTCGCCGTGATCTAATACAACCGGGAACTGATTATACGTATGTAGTAATGCCTCGTTAGTTTCTTTCATATATTCATTCATAGCTTACTCTCCGTGATAATATCTCTCGTCTACATCGTTCTTGATTGCTGTTCCGATTCCTTTATTCGTGAAGATTTCCAGAAGCAGGCAGTGAGGAATTCTTCCATCCAGGATATGTACTCTTGATACACCATTTTCAATTGCATCGATACAGTTCTGGATCTTTGGAAGCATACCGCCGCCGATATATCCTTCTTCCATCAGCTGCTTTCCTTCTGATACATTCAGTTCAGAGATCAGGGTAGATGGATCTTTTGGATCTTTGTATACACCTTCGATATCTGTCAGGAATGCGAGTTTCTCTGCATTAATTGCTTTTGCGATCGCACATGCTGCATCGTCTGCGTTGATATTATAAGTATTATAGTCATCATCCAGTCCGATCGGCGCGATGATCGGAAGGAAATCTTTTTCCAGAAGATCGAAGATAATATCTGCATTCACTTCTTTGACATCTCCGACAAATCCGATATCTTCTCCGTCCGCCAGTTTTTTATCAACTTTCAGAAGTCCGCCGTCTTTTCCACTGATACCGATGGCTCTGACGCCAAGCTGTTCTACTAACTGAACCAGACTTTTATTCACTTTACCGAGTACCATCTCTGCAAGTTCCATCGTCTCTGCATCTGTTACACGCAATCCGTTGACAAAATGCGGCTCCATACCGACTTTTCCAACCCATTTGCTGATCTCTTTTCCACCACCGTGTACGATAATAGGTTTGAAACCAACCAGTTTTAAAAGTGTCACATCCTGAATGACTCTTGCTTTTAACTCTTCATCTACCATGGCACTTCCGCCATATTTTACTACGATAATTTTACGGTTGAATCTCTGGATATATGGAAGGGCTTCGATCAGCACTTCTGCTTTGTCCAGATATTTCTGCATTGCTTTTTCCATCTTTGCTCTCCTAACTTCTGTAATCTGCGTTGATCTCGATATATCCGTGTGTCAGGTCGCAGCCCCATGCAGTTGCTGTCTGGTCTCCCATCTTCACATCTGCGATAGCTGTAACTTCCGGCTCCGACAGAATCTTTGTTGCTTCTGCTTCACTGTAATCTACGGCTGTACCATTTTCAATGATCTGGATCTTTCCGGCTTTACTTTCAAAGAACAGATCTACTTTTTCAGGATCAAACTGTGCTCCTGAATATCCCATTGCACAAAGGATTCTTCCCCAGTTTGCATCATGTCCTGCGATAGCCGTCTTTGTAAGGTTTGAGCATACGATTGATTTTGCAAGTGTCTTAGCCTGCTCTACACTTTCACAGCCGACAGCTTTTACTTCGAATAATGCAGTAGCACCCTCTCCGTCTCCTGCGATCTTCTTTGCAAGATACTCATTAATTGTATGTAATGCTTCTGCAAATTTTTTATAATCTTCTGTTCCGTATGTGATCTCCGGATTCTCAGCCAGACCATTTGCCAGTAATACAACGGAGTCATTTGTCGATGTGTCTCCGTCTACGGAGATCATGTTATAAGTATCGACTACATCTTCACTTAATGCTTTCTGAAGTGCTTCTTTTGTGATCACTGCATCTGTTGTAATAAATGCAAGCATTGTACACATATTTGGGTGGATCATTCCGGATCCTTTTGCCATACCACCGATCGTTACAGTCTTTCCACCGACTTCAATTGTAACTGCAAGTTCCTTTGGAAATGTATCTGTTGTCATGATTGCTTTTGCTGCTTCTGTACCATTTTCCAGTGTGTCATTCTTCTTTCCTGCGAGCACTTCAATTCCGGCTGTCAGCTTGTCGATCGGGATCTGTTTTCCGATAACTCCTGTAGAACCGATGAGTACACCGTCAGCAGAAATATTCAGTGCTTTGGCTGCTGCCTTGGCAGTATCTTCGCAATATCCAAATCCTTCTGCACCAGTGCAGGCATTGGCGATTCCTGAGTTTACAACAACTGCCTGTGCTTTTGCACCGCTTTTTACAACCTGCTGGTCCCATTTTACCGGAGCAGCTTTTACTACGTTTGTTGTAAATGTTCCTGCTGCCACGCATGGAACCTGGCTGTATACCAGTGCCATGTCTGTTCTGTCTTTATACTTAATTCCTGCTGCTGTACTTGCTGCTTCAAATCCTTTTGCTGCGGTTACTCCGCCTTTTACCTGTTTCATCTGTTCTTCCACCTTTCTTCATTCTCTCTTCGTATATTTCAGGCCTATACCCGGATGTCTTTTTGCATCATTTTTCTATATCTTTCACACTGTTTATGTCTGCCATTGCAGCATTTACTGGATAAACGCTGTAATATTGGCCTCATTCAGTGTAAAATCATAATAATTCAAATCTTCTCTTTTTGTCCATCCAATCTCTTTCCAGAATGCATTTCCGATGTCGTTCTGTGTAAATGCGATCAGGGATACTTTGTTGATTCCTTCTTTTTTCAGGGCTTCCATTGTAAATACTACCATGGCTTTTCCGATACCCTTCATCCTGTGGTTCACATCTACGCACACATGATACAGACAGCCTCGTCTTCCATCATGCCCGCATAGAATTGCACCGACGATTTTTCCATCTTCTTCGGCAACTACACTTGTGGTCGGATTTCTTTTTAAGAAACGTTCCACACCTTCTTTTGAGTCATCTACGCTTCGTATTCCGAACCCTTTGATGCTCATCCAGAGTGCGTGCACCTGGTCGAAATCTTCAATTGTCATTACTCTTATATTCATATGTATTACTTTACTCCTCTGTCTGTATTTTTCAGATAGATCTGTGCAAAACTTTGTTATACTCCTGTGTGATTCATCTTATCTGCATCCTTGATACAGAAATCTACGGGAACATTGGTACCAGTTCCAGACCTTCTGTCTCAGGAAGTCCAAACATCAGGTTCATATTCTGTACTGCCTGTCCTGCTGCACCTTTTACCAGATTGTCGATTGCTCCCATCATGATGATACGGTTGGTTCTTGGATCGATCTTGAAGTTGATATCCACGTAGTTGCTTCCTTCTACCCACTTTGTCTCCGGGCATACATCTTTTTCAAGAACACGGATGAATTTCTCATCTTTATAATATTTATCATAAATAGCTTTTACTTCTTCATATGTCACATCTTTTTTCAAAGTTGCATACTCTGTTGCCAGAATTCCTCTGTTCATCGGAACCAGGTGTGGAGTAAAGTTGATCAGTACTTTTTCTCCGGATGCATATCCAAGCTGTTCTTCAATCTCCGGTGTATGTCTGTGGCTTGCTACACCGTATGCTTTCATATTCTCATTGACTTCACAGAACAGATTCGGAACTTTTGCTCCACGTCCTGCTCCGGATGTTCCTGATTTTGCATCTACGATCAGTGTATTCATATCGATAATGCCTTCTTTTGCCAGCGGATAGGCTGTCAGGATCGAACATGTCGTATAGCATCCCGGATTGGCTACCAGTCTTGCATTTTTTACATCTTCTCTGTTAATCTCGCAAAGTCCGTAAACGGCTTCTTCAATATACTGTGGACTCTTATGCTCGATTCCGTACCATTTTTCATATGTAGCCACATCTTTGATACGATAGTCGGCACTTAAGTCGATGATCTTCGTCTCGCTTAAGATCTTGTCATTCATCATAGAAGCGCAGAAGCCCTGTGGTGTTGCTGTGAAGATCACATCTGCCTGCTTTGCAAGCTCTTCCATATTATCATCCAGACATGTTGCATCCACGATCTGGAACATATTCTGGTATACGTCTGCATATTTCTTATCTATATAACTTCTGGAACCGTACCACACGATTTCTGCATCTTTGTGTCCAGTAAGGATTCTTACAAGTTCTCCTCCGGCATATCCGGTTGCTCCAATAATTCCAACTTTAATCATCTATATAACACCCTTTCCGATATTGAATTTTTATAAATCTCGTACGCTTTATAGTACCCCAATTTCTTATGATTGTCTAGGTTCCTCGCATTGTTTTTTCAAAAAACCAACCTTTTACTTTATCCTTGTAAAAGAAGAACTTGCATAATTATACATCTTATCTGTATATTATGCAAGTTCTTTTTTATATTTATTTATACTTATTAATACGCCAGACAACGAACATGGAATAAAATGCTGTGAATGTGCCATTTTATGGAATGTTGAGGTATCCTGGGATTTCTTTATTGCCATCCTGGAGCATGTCTGAAAAATGCTTTCTTCTATGATTGTATCTTATTCCTCCTGCCCATCGTCTGAGGCTCTGCAAGCACATTCTGATACCGGTAAATGCTAAGTAGTATTCCTAACATCATATAACTGATCATCATTCCGCTTCCACCGGTTGTAAGAAACATACAATAATTATTAGAAAGCGGGAAATACCCCAGATTCTCAAGTACATATCCCGCAAATTGAATCATAAGAACGGTAATGCATCCGGTTCCCATGATCATTCCCAGCTGGTTCTTCTGCTTTCCTGTCTTTTTCAGGAACCAAAGAAGGATTCCTCCCACAATACCTGTCACTATAACAGCAACAAGGATTCCGTAATAGTGAATGATAAAAGTCAGCATATAATCCCGGTTAAAGAACCACACATTTTCATAGTCTCCACGTCCTGTAAGATGCGCTCCACGGATCATGTTCCTTATCGTCCCCCAAAAGGTTCCTGCATCATTTCCATCCGGATGTATAAAGGCTGAAATTCTTGCCTTCTGATAACTATGCACATATCCCAGTCTCGCCATTGCCGTTATAGCCGCCACAGGAAGAAGGATTACAATGCTCCATAAAGCGGTCAGGGTTCTTCTTTTATTAACTTTAAACCAGCCTTTACAGATTGCGATCGACAATAAAATCAGAAAAGTAAATTCCACACTAAGTGCCATAGAAAGATTCGGAATGCGTAGTATGATCCACACCGGCAATATCTGCCACAATACAGCCTTCACCACTCCCATGTATCCCTGCTGATTGCCTCGCATGCTATATAATACCGCCGCATACACAGGAACAATCAAATATAAAAACGGGCGTATCGGCAATACATATCCAAGCAAAAACGGGATTCCATATGCAGCGCCATTGATAGATACTGCTCCCTTGAATACACTCAGTCCCATAACCACGATCCAGACGCCAGCAAGCAGTCTGGCATGCTTTCCTATCCTGCTGTAATCAAGATAACAGATCCCTATCATGCAGGCCAGACCTGCAAACATCCATACAATGCTTTTCAGATAATCAATCTTTCCACCAATTCCTGATGCAATCCACTCCACATCCTGTGGATTACTCCCTGCATCTGCTATAACACTCGTTCTTATCAGATACATCAGCAGGATCCCTGCCAGATTCATAGCAGCAATCAATCCAATCATTTTCCACGCCATCTTTGGTCTGTGAATACGATCCATATCAATTCCGACTTCTACCGGATCTCCCATTTCCAGAACTGCTGCTTCTTCTGCTTCGAAAGAATCCATGCCATCTGCCATATAAGCACTTTTCTGGTCTTCGATATGATCTTCCAGTTCTTTTGTCACCAGTGGAAGTGCCCGCTTACACCGGATCTGTTCCGTTACTGTCTCTATATATTTTTTCTTATTCAAAGCACACACCACCCATCACATCCAGGACTGCCTGTGAATACTCTTTCCATTCTTCTGATTTTTTCTTTAGTTCTTTTTTCCCTGATCTTGTAATGTGATAATACTTCCGGATCTTTCCGACTACCTCTTTTTCATAGGATTCTACAAATCCTTTTTCTTCCAGTCCATGAAGAAGCGGGTAAAGCGTTCCTGCTTTTAATTCGAATACGTTTTTGGATTTTCCACGCAGGGTATCAATCATTTCATACCCATACATGTCTTTTTCTTCTAATAGTTTTAATACGAGCATGGTCGTGCTCCCTGATACCAGACTTTTGTCTACTGCCATCTGTTCTTCCTCCTTTATATTTTTATATGGATAATCTGTAAAATATATAGACCGTTCTTTATATCGGCAATCTATATATATTATCGATTATCTATATAATATATCGGCAGTCTACACATGTCAATACCATATATACAGAGAAGCTGCCAATGGCAGGTTTTCTGTATATATGGTATTCAAACACGAAACAATCACGGAGTCCTCTTATGTTCCGCACACATCTCCTATCTTACCTGCCCGTTGCCAAATATCACATACTTTGTCGTCGTAAGTGCTTCCAGCCCCATAGGACCTCTTGCGTGCAGCTTTTGTGTGCTGATTCCAATCTCTGCACCAAATCCAAATTCATTACCATCCGTAAATCTCGTCGAAGCATTGACGTACACGGCTGCTGCGTCAATCTCATCCAGGAACCGCATTGCATTTGCATAATCCTTAGTTATGATCGATTCGGAATGTCCCGTATTATAATGATTGATGTGGCGGATTGCTTCATCCAGATTCTTCACTATTTTCATAGATATAACCGCATCCAGATACTCCTCTCCCCAGTCTTCTTCTGCCGCTTTTTTTATGCCGCTTTGCAGTGCACAGGCTTTTTCGTCTCCCCGTATCTCAACTTGCTTTTGTGTAAGCGCCTGATAGATTGCCGGAACTGCTTCTTTTGCTATGTTTTCATGAATCACCAGGGACTCACAGGCGTTGCAGACGCCCATTCTCTGTGTTTTCGCATTGTCTATGATGGATACCGCCATATCGATATCTGCATATTCGTCCACATATATATGACAGTTACCAGTTCCGGTTTCAATAACCGGAACAGTACTATGATTAACAACCGTGCTGATCAGTCCTTTTCCTCCTCTTGGGATCAATACATCAATATATTCATTCATATACATCATCTCTGTTACCGCTGCCCGGTCTGTATCTTCTATTAATAATACCGCATCTTCTGGAAGCCCTTCTTTTCTAAGGCCGTCCCGTATCACCTTTGTAATTGCCATATTCGAGCTGATGGCATCGGATCCGCCTCTTAAGATCACTACGTTTCCCGTTTTAAAACATAAACCAAATGCATCTGCTGTCACGTTTGGTCTGGATTCGTATATAATACCCACAACGCCAAGTGGTACTCTTTTTTTCCCTATCTGAAGTCCGTTTGGCCGGACTTTCATAGATATCGTCTCTCCTATCGGATCTTCCAGTTTAGCAATCTGTTCCAGTCCTTCCGCCATTGCCTGTATTCTCTGCCCTGTTAATAGCAGTCTGTCTATCAGAGATTTTTTCATTCCTGCATCTTTTGCGCGTTCCACATCTTTTGTATTTTCCTCTAGTATATATGCTGTCTGCATCCGCAATTCTCTTGCCACAGAATACAGGCCTTCATTCTTTTCCGTCTGTCCAAGATGCTGTACCTTGCAGGATACTTCTCTTGCTTTTTTTCCGATGATCATCATTTTTTCTTTCATATGCTTTTTCTCCTTTATATTCCAAATGTTTATTCTGCCGGTTAATAGCTGCCCTGTATTCTGCCGGCTCCTCCCGCACTGGACAAAAATAATGTTCCGATTTCTTTTCCTTCCATGACTTCGTTGATGGTAAAAATATTGCTTCCATTTGCAATGACCATATCTGTTCCTGATGCAGTTGCAATCTTTGCCGCCTGAATCTTCGTTGACATTCCGCCGGTTCCGTTTTCTGAGCCTGCGCCTTTTCCCATCGCTTCTAATCTCTGATCGATCCTTCCTACCGTATGAATAAACCTAGCTTCTGGATTCTTCTTTGGATCATCCGTATACAATCCCTCAATATCCGACATCAGGATCAAAAGGTCTGCTTCCACCAAAGATGCCACATATGCCGCCATCGTATCATTATCTCCAAAATTACCATACGCTTCTTCATCTACCGATACGGCATCATTTTCATTTACAACTGGAACCACCTTCATCTCTGAAAGTTTTTCAAATGTCTGTTTTGCGTTTCTTGCACATGACTCATTTACAATGGCTTCTTTGGTCAGAAGAACCTGTGCTGCAACCTGCCCGTATTCTGCAAATATCTTTTCATACATCATCATAAGTCTCGCCTGTCCAACTGCCGCACAGGCCTGCTTTTCTGCTTTTCCTTCCGGTCTTTTATCAAATCCAAGGACATTACGCCCGATACCGACAGCGCCGGATGATACTACAATGACTTCTTTTCCTTCATTTCTGAGATTAATGAGGATTCTTACGAATTTTTCAAGTTTGCCTATATTAATCTCTCCGCTTTCCGGATATGTTATCGTCGAAGTTCCGATCTTGATCACGATTTTTTGTTTCTCTGTTAATTTCTGTCGATAATCCATATTATTTTCTCTCCTTTATGCCTGCGGTTGTAGGTATAAAAAAAGAACAGGACGTATATCAGTTACACTTCCTGTTCTTTGCTTATATCTTTTCAGCTGCATCTGCTTACAGCAGCCCGTTCACTTTTCTTGTATGTCACCAGTTCATGGTCTACTGCGGCAGATACGATTGATCTTGCTTAAGATTTCTGCGCTCTATTCCAGTACAACCATATCTCCATCTTACTTACACATATTCAATTTTGTACATGTTCTACCCCCTGCGGGATTACCAAAACACGGCACAAAAACAATACTGTCGTAAGACGGCAGCTCGGAGAGACTGTTATATCTATGCATTCTGTAATTATAATGGTATACGTTGTACAAATAATACATAACTTTTCTCCCTTCTGCCACTCTGTGTTTCCGGTATCTTCTTACAAAAGTAAATGCAGAAATACTTCGGATTCACATCATTTATAGTCATCTTCTGTTGGTTTGTTGCTTTTTCAAACATTTTACACGCTTCCGTTCATTTGTCAAGCTTTTGTCTCATTTTTACTATTAAGCTTCTCCGATAATATGTCTTGCTACATATACTCCGCTTGCAGATGCATGGGAAAGAGAATGTGTCACTCCACTTCCGTCTCCAATTACGTAGAGTCCTTTGTGGCAGCTTTCCAGATTCTCGTCGATATCTACTTCCATGTTGTAGAATTTAACTTCTACACCGTAAAGCAGTGTATCGTCATTCGCTGTTCCAGGTGCTACTTTATCCAGTGCATAGATCATCTCTACGATTCCGTCTAAGATTCGTTTTGGAAGTACCAGACTTAAGTCTCCCGGTGTTGCAGATAAGGTTGGTGTTACCAGACCTTCTTCGATACGCTTTTCTGTACTTCTTCTTCCACGTACCAGATCTCCAAAACGCTGTACGATGACGCCACCGCCAAGCATATTGGAAAGTCTTGCGATACTTTCTCCGTATCCGTTACTGTCTTTGAATGGCTCGGAGAAATGTTTTGCTACCAGAAGTGCGAAGTTCGTATTATCTGTCTTCTTCTCGTCTCCTTCATAGCTGTGACCATTTACTGTGATAATTCCGTTTGTATTTTCATTTACCACGATACCATTTGGATTCATGCAGAATGTACGTACGTTATCTTCGAACTTCTCTGTGCGGTATACGATCTTACTTTCATACAGTTCATCTGTCAGATGTGAGAAAATAACTGCCGGAAGCTCTACACGGACTCCGATATCTACACGGTTGGATTTTGTAGGGATCTCAAGGTCTTTACATACCTTTTCCATCCATTTACTTCCGCTTCGTCCTACTGACACGATACATTTTTCACATTCATAGCTCTCTTTTTCGCATACAACCCTGTATCCGCCCTCGATTGCCTCGATTGTCTCTACCGGTGTATCAAAATAGAAATCCATATGATCTTTCATTTGATTATACAGATTCTGAAGTACTACATAGTTAATATCCGTTCCGAGGTGGCGGACAGACGCATCAAGAAGGTTCAGTTTGTTCTGCAGGCAAAGTTTTTTGAACTTTGTTCCTGCTGTAGAATAAAGCTTTGTTCCTTCTCCTCCATTTTCCATGTTGATCTCATCAACATATTTCATCAGTTCAACAGCCTGCTTCTTACCGATGTACTCGAACAGGGTTCCGCCAAAGTCATTTGTAATATTATATTTTCCATCAGAAAATGCTCCGGCTCCACCAAATCCACACATGATCGAGCAGCGTTTACAATTGATACAGCTCTTAATCTTATCCCCGTCGATCGGACATTTTCTCTTTTCCAGCGGATATCCTTCCTCAAATACTGCGATCTTGCAGTCCGGCTTTTTCTTCATCAGCTCGTATGCAGCAAAGATTCCTCCAGGACCGGCTCCGATAATAATTACATCATAATTCATAAGTATCTTCTCCTTCTCATGACACATATATATGAAATATGAAAGTGGAATGTTCCACCTTCGGATTTCATGGTTCTATTTCTCATAATTTACCCCGAGTACAGAAATGATTTTTCAGACGCACTCTGGTTCAGTTCAAAAATATTTTTACCTTTATTTTCACTGATTTTTCTACCCTTATGCATTTCCGCACAAAGAGCCGGATATATTTTACGGTGTTGTTCTTGATTCGTCAAGCATTTATGCAGAGTTTCTTGTATGTTTGTTATAACATTTCCTAATATATTTTTATTATTGTTCTTTATATGTTTTTCCGAATAATATAATGTAAATATCCTCCCTAAATTCCGTCATGTTCTGATGCACCTGTATTGTTCTACTATCACACAGTTTCTGCAACCCTTGAACAACAGAATATCTCTTTTATACTTTTTCCGGCATCTGTATCCATATTTTATATTTTCCACATCTGCAGCCCATTATCTCCGGCATTTCCAAATGCATATTTTTACTTTTCAGCTTATTTTTATGCATATTTCTGCATATTTTTTAACTTTTTCTACTTTTTTATCATTTTTTCTTGCATATTTATAAAATTGGGTGTATAGTACTCTTTGCAGTCGCAAATGTACTTTATACAAAGAAAGACTTGACTTTTGTGACCGTATACGAGAAGATTAATTCAAGTGATTGATAAAACTATATTTCATGTAGGAGGATATACAAAATGAAAGAAAAAGTTGTATTAGCATACTCAGGTGGTCTTGATACCACAGCAATCATTCCATGGCTTAAGGAGACATTTAACTATGATGTTATCTGCTGCTGTATCGACTGTGGACAGGGAGAAGAACTGGACGGACTGGAAGAAAGAGCAAAGCTTTCCGGTGCCGCAAAATTATACATCGAAGATATCGTAGATGATTTCGCTGATAACTATATCGTACCTTGTGTTCAGGCACATGCTGTATACGAAGATGAATACCTTCTTGGAACATCCATGGCACGTCCTGCAATCGCAAAACGTCTGGTAGAAATCGCACGTAAAGAAAATGCTGTTGCTATCTGCCACGGTGCTACAGGAAAAGGTAACGACCAGATCCGTTTTGAGCTTGGTATCACAGCTCTTGCTCCGGACATCAAGATCATCGCTCCTTGGAGAATGACAGATATCTGGACTATGCAGTCACGTGAAGACGAGATCGACTACTGTAAAGCACATGGAATCGACCTTCCATTCGACGCAAAGCACAGCTACAGCCGTGACCGTAACTTATGGCACATCAGCCACGAAGGTCTGGAACTGGAAGACCCTTCTAACGAGCCAAACTACGATGACCTTCTGGTAATGTCTACAACACCTGAGAAAGCTCCTGATAAAGCTGAATATGTTACTATGACATTCGAAAAAGGTGTTCCAAAGAGCATCAATGGCGAAGAGATGAAAGTTTCTGACATCATCCGTAAGCTGAACGAACTCGGCGGAAAACATGGTATCGGAATCATCGACATCGTTGAAAACCGTGTTGTTGGTATGAAATCACGTGGTGTATACGAGACACCTGGCGGAACTATCCTGTACGCTGCACACCAGCAGTTAGAGGAACTGATCCTTGACCGTGCTACAGCTGAAGTAAAGAAAGAAATGGCTGACAAGCTTGCCCAGCTCGTATACGAAGGAAAATGGTTCACACCACTTCGTGAAGCAATCCAGGCTTTCGTTGAAAGCACACAGGAATATGTAACAGGTGAAGTAAAATTCAAGCTTTACAAAGGTACTATTACAAAAGCCGGAACTACTTCTCCATACTCTCTGTATAGCGAATCACTTGCAAGCTTTACAACTGGCGATCTGTATGACCATCACGATGCAAGTGGATTCATCAATCTGTTCGGACTGCCGCTTAAGGTTCGTGCGATGAAACTGCAGAATGTAGAAAAGAATCAAAAATAAATTGTTGTTTAATACATTAATTTGGGTTGGATTCCCGGTTCTTGCGTATGCCTTGGTATAAGACCTGGTCCGCGACTCCATGAGGCAAGAAGTAGTAAGAGAGCCTGAATTCCCTAAAAGCAACAGAAAGCAAACCCAAACTCGCCTGTTGGCTCAAACAGTGGATTTGCTTTCTGTTAACGGGAATCCAGACTCTCTAACTACTTCTAAGCCTCATTCCGAATGCTACCCAGCCCTTATACCAAGGCATACGCAAGTCGTGACTGACAGGCGATAATTAATGTATCAAACGAAGGGCGTAACCGAGGATGTTTACCCCGGAAGTTTTATTAAAAGCAACACCTTTCGTGTTCATGTGACATTCCAAAACAGCGAAAAACAAAAAATGCTACGTTTATTACGTTTTTCATAGATAATATGATTACGTAATAGCGTAGCATTTTCTTATATATGTTTTATACAGAAAACTTGTCATTGGCTGCTTCTCCCGAGCCACGCGGACGTGAATTTCTGGCTTTTTTAGTGTCCCTGGTGGATCTTTTTTATGATAATACCCGGGTAAGCACTCGCAGTTACGCCTTCCGCTATTTCATACACTACCGCATGCCAATCACGACATGAGAAAGCGCTGGTATCCTGTTTGCAGCGTTTTTTGGCGCGATGTGTAGAAGTTCTTAGGCAGTTTGACTTTCCGTTAAAGGGACGGAGCGACACTGTTTGAGCCGAACGGCGAGTTTGGAGCGGAGTCCCTTTCGTCCTTAGGAAAGTCGGACTGCCTTAGAACTTCTGCATCGTGACATCTAGCAGCAGACAGGATACCAGCGCTTTCTCATGGACCGAGAGGCCACAATGACATAGTGTATTAAACAGCAAAACAATTCATATAGTATAATGAAATGGAATATGCAGGCATCATATGAAATATAAACCAGGCCATAAAAATCTAATAAAAAGAATTACCATATGTGTGATATATACATTAGGAATATACTTGCTGATTACAAAGATGATGCAAGTGGAAAATAATAAGAATGCTAATACAGATGCCAGTACGAGAAATGAAGTCACACAAAAAGGTTTATCAGATACCGCGGTGAATCAGAACAAAAAAGCCGTACGATACGTTTCCTCAAGCATGATAAAAGAGGCACCGCAGATAGCTATCACATTTGACGACGGACCAAGCAAAGCGTGGACAGGAAAGCTTTTGGATGGATTAAAAGAACGGAATGTAAAAGCAACATTTTTCCTGATTGGTGAAAATGTAAAGAGTGCACCGGAGATTGTGAAGCGGGAGGCGGACGAAGGACATCTGGTGGGAAATCATACTTATCATCATGTGGAGATTACCCGTGTACCGGATGAAAAAGCAAAAGAAGAGATTTTGATGACCAATGAAGCAATCACAGAGATTACAGGGGAAGAAGTTTCTTATATGAGACCACCGTTTGGTGCATGGCAAAAGCAGTTGGAGTGGGAGCTGGATGTAATGCCGGTGATGTGGACGATCGATCCTTTGGACTGGACGACAAATAATGAAGACGAAATTGTCAACAAAGTAGTGACGCAGGCGAAGGAAAATGATATCATTCTATTACATGACTGTTATGAATCCAGTGTAAATGCAGCACTTCGGATCATCGATACACTGCAAAAAGAAGGATTTGAATTTGTAACAGTCGATAAACTGATTCTGGAATAGAAATAAGAACAACGATGGAGATGAAGATAGATGGATTTATTTGACTATATGCGGGAACAGAATATGGAAAAGGAAGCACCGCTTGCTTCAAGACTTCGTCCGACAACTCTGGATGAAGTCGTAGGGCAGCAGCATATCATAGGAAAAGATAAACTGCTTTATCGTGCAATCAAAGCAGATAAGCTGAGTTCGGTTATCTTTTATGGGCCGCCGGGAACGGGAAAGACGACACTTGCAAAAGTAATTGCCAATACAACAAGTGCTGAATTTACCCAGATCAATGCAACGACGGCAGGTAAAAAGGATATGGAAGAAGTGATTGGCAAAGCAAAAGAGATGCAGGGGATGTATCATAAAAAGACGATCCTTTTTGTAGATGAGATCCATAGATTCAATAAAGGACAGCAGGACTATCTGCTTCCGTTTGTGGAAGATGGTACGATCATTCTGATTGGAGCAACTACGGAGAATCCGTATTTTGAGGTAAATGGAGCGCTTCTTTCCCGATCGAGTATATTTGAATTACATCCACTTGGTAAGGAAGACATTAAGACTCTGATTGAAAGAGCGGTATATGATAATATAAAAGGAATGGGCAGCTATCAGGCGGTGATTGATGATGATGCATTGGAGTTTCTGGCAGATATTGCCGGTGGGGATGCAAGAAGCGCATTGAATGCGGTAGAACTTGGAATCCTGACGACAGAACGCAGTGCAGACGGGAAGATCCACCTGACGCTGGACGTAGCATCGGAATGCATCCAGAAACGTGTAGTAAAATACGATAAGACCGGAGACAATCACTATGATACAATCTCTGCTTTTATCAAAAGTATGCGCGGATCGGATCCTGATGCAGCAGTCTACTATCTGGCAAAAATGTTATATGCAGGAGAAGACATCAAGTTCATCGCCAGACGTATCATGATCTGTGCATCTGAAGATGTAGGAAATGCAGATCCGATGGCACTGACAGTTGCGGTATCAGCTTCTCAGGCAGTCGAAAGAATCGGCATGCCGGAAGCACAGATCATCCTTTCGCAGGCAGTGACGTACGTAGCAACTGCGCCAAAAAGCAATGCCGCATGCAATGCAATCTTTGATGCAATGGCAAGCGTAAAACGAACCAAGACAACAGTGCCGTCACATTTACAGGATGCCCATTACAAAGGCGCACAAAAGCTTGGACATGGAATCGGATACAAATATGCGCATAATTATCCACATCACTATGTAGAACAGCAATACCTTCCAGATGAAATCAGGGGAGAAAAATTCTATGAGCCAAGTAATAACGGGCATGAAAAAGAGATAAAAGAATGGATGGAATATATCCGGGAGAATAGATAGGCAGGGTGTTTCATGCACTGCCGGGGAACCGAAAGTGCATGAAACATCAATTAGTTTTCTTTAATGCTTCCATCAATTCCTATTGTTACAACCTGCCATGGAATGAACTTTCCACTTGCCTTAAGTGCTTCTGTGGCGGCGTGCTCAAGACCTCCGCAGCAAGGTACTTCCATGCGGACAATGGTAAGACTCTTAAAATCGTTACATTTGATGATCTCTGTAAGCTTTTCAGTGTAATCAACGGCATCAAGCTTTGGACAGCCGATCAGTACGACATGATTTTTAATAAACTGGTTATGGAAATTGCCATAAGCATAAGCGGTACAGTCTGCGGCAATCAGAAGATTTGCATTCTGGAAATATGGGGCACTTACCGGTGCAAGTTTTATCTGGACCGGCCACTGGCGGAGCTGGCTTTCCATGGAGTAAGCAGTCTGTGCGGTGCTTTCTGTATTATGCTCAACGGAACGTGCCATAGAACCAGGACATCCCCCGTGATGTGGAACTTCATGATGAATCTCGCGTGCCATGGAACCGGGACATCCGGCATGGTGTGCAGTAGGTGCATCGTTATCATGTGCGTGCGCCTTTTTTGCATCCAGATGTTTCTTAAGTGCTTCCGGGCCTTTTGCTGCAAGGTGAGCTTTTACTGCATCATCGTCATAAGCAACTGCTTCACGTTCCTCGAAGGTAATTGCATTTGTAGGACAGGCCGGAAGACAATCACCGAGACCGTCACAGAAATCATCACGCATCAATTTCGCTTTTCCAGCTACCATCTGAATCGCCCCTTCATGACAGGCGTTGGCGCATGCGCCGCATCCGTTACATTTTTCTTCATTTATATGGATAATTTTTCTGATCATAATTGTGTTCCCCTTTTCTTAAAAATTAAAAAATGTTTTTATACCGTAGTTATACGATACAGAAAGCATTTTTCAGACAAACTCTAGTGCAATTGAAAAATCCTGCATAAGGAATTGTCTGAAGCAGCTCCTGTGAGTAATAGTCTACTATAAAGAAGAAATAAAATGTTGTTGGAATAACAACAAAACTTGAAATAATTATAATCTTTACAAGGAAGCAAGGGAAAAGTGAAATATGGGGAACATTTTTCTGATTTGAAATTAGCAAGAAATAATTAATACAAATATATAGAAAAATAAGAGAAAAATATGTTAAACTTTCTTTCGTAGAAACACTCTGATGCGTGGCATAAGAAAACGGAAAATATATTTCGTTATATATGAAATAAAATTACGAAAGCATTTTTATGAGCTATCTACCACAGATCATACCGAAAAAGTATTTATATAAATAAGAAAAGAGGAAGATATATGGCACAGATTTATGCATCGAAGACAAATGAGATCCAGAAGTATGAGACAGAGCATGAGAATGAAGTGCGCCGTCTGGCCGGAGAATGTATGGTCCTTTTGGAAAATGATGGTGTATTACCATTTTCAGAAAAGATAAAGAAAATTGCATTATATGGAACCGGAGCCAGACATACGGTGAAGGGCGGAACAGGATCGGGAGATGTTAATGTAAGGAAAACAATTTCCATTGCCCAGGGACTCGAAGAGGCCGGATTTGAAATTGTTACAAAAGACTGGCTGGACAGATACGATAAAGATATGAAAGAAGCGCAGGAAACATATCTGAAAAAACTGAAAGACATTTCGGACGAGACAGGAGAGCCGTCTGTAATCATAAGTTTTAAACATCCGTTTCAAGAACCGGAGCAGCCGGTTATCGAAGAAGCGGATATAAAAGACGCAGATGCGGCTGTTTATGTGATCGCAAGAAATTCCGGTGAAGGAAAAGACCGTCTTGCAGAAAAGGGAGATTATTATCTGAGTGACAGAGAGCTTCAGAATATCAGGTTCATGACAGAAAAATATCATAACTGCATTGTGTTACTGAATACCGGTGGCGTGATAGATCTGACAGAACTTACGAAGATTTCCGGAATACAGGCAATGATGCTGATTGGACAGACTGGAAATATGAGTGGCTATGCGGTGGCAGATGTGTTAACAGCAAAGACGGTTCCGTCTGGAAAATTGACAGATACATGGGCAAGGTCATACGATGACTATCCTTCCTCACGGACGTTCAGTTACAGGGATGGCAATCTGGATGATGAGTACTACAGTGACGGAATCTATGTCGGATACCGTTACTTTGATACATTTGGAGTGCTGCCATTATATTGCTTTGGATACGGGAAAAGTTATACGGAATTCGCATTGTCTACGAAAAAAGTGACGGCAGATGAAAAGCAGGTAACAGTAGAAGTAGAAGTGACCAATACCGGCAAGACATATCCGGGAAGAGAAGTGGTACAGGTCTATTATTCTGCACCGGACGGAGTGATGGAAAAGCCGACACAGGAACTTGCCGGATTTGCCAAGACGAAGCTTCTTGCACCTGAAGAAACAGAAGTTGTAACGATTACATTTGCGACAGAGGACATGGCATCTTATGACAGTTATGATGCTGTCTGGGTCATGGAAGAAGGCGAGTATACAATCCGTGTGGGAAATAGTTCACGTACAACGGAAGTGGCTGCAATCATAGATCTGGACGAGACCGTTCAGACGGTTCAGCTTAAAAATGTAATGAAAGACAAAGAAATCGTAAAAGAGATCCATCATATGGTTCCAATCTTTGATCTGGAGCTTGATGATACACCTTTTATGCGTCCGATTCTGATCTATGCAGAAAACTTTGAAAAAAAGATTGTTGAATATGAAGTTATGCGTACGGTGCTGGAAGACAAAAGGCCAGGCGAGACCTTAACACTTAAGGATGTAAAAAATGGAAATGCATCCCTTGAAGAGCTGGTAGCACAGCTGACAGTAGAAGAGCTGGCAGATCTCTGTGTGGGAACCGAACGGATGGAAGAAGACGGCAATGTGATCGGATCAGCATCCGCGTGTGTACCGGGAGCGGCCGGAGATACGACATCTGCACTCATCGAAAAACGGAAAATCCCGAATCTGATTCTGGCAGACGGGCCGGCGGGGCTGCGGTTACAGAAGCATTTTAAAACGGATAAAGAAGGTAATAAATTGCCGGGCGGAGAACAGTTTGGAATGGAGATTGCGCCGTTTGCAAAAGAATTACCGGAAGGAACACAGGATTATTATCAGTATTGTACGGCAATCCCGATCGCAACAACGCTTGCGCAGTCATGGGATGTGGAGCTTATTCAGAGAATGGGTGAAATTGTAGGAGAAGAGATGGAACGCTTCCATATTCATCTGTGGCTTGCACCTGGAATGAATATCCACAGGAATCCACTGTGTGGACGAAACTTTGAATATTATTCAGAAGATCCGCTTCTTACCGGTTTGTGTGCGGCAGCTGATACAAAAGGTGTACAGTCTTATGCGGGACATGGAACGACGATCAAGCATTTTGCAGCGAATAACCAGGAAGATAACCGGATGTTTACGAATGCGCATATCAGCGAGAGAGCGTTAAGAGAAATCTATCTTAAGGGATTTGAAATCGCAGTTAAGACAGCACAGCCATATGCGATTATGACATCTTATAATCTGATCAATGGAACACATGCAGCGAATCATTATGATATGCTTCAGAATGTAGCACGTGATGAATGGGGATTTGAAGGCCTTATTATGACAGACTGGTACACATCCCAGGATACGTCGGCGCTTGGAATGGTGTCAGAAAGTGGAAAATACAGTTATTCCAACAGTGTACAGTGTATCAAGGCCGGAAATGATCTTCAGATGCCGGGATGCAGGAAGAATGTAGAGGATATCGTAGAAGCTGTGAAGAATGGCGGCGGAATTACCAAGGCAGATCTTCAGAGGTGCGCAAAACATATTCTTGGAATTGCGTTGAAGACAGTATAAAAATACAAAAGAATCTTCCACTGGCAGCTTCTCTTGCATACATAACTATATAGAAAACAGGCAGGCAATCTATTATATAGAGCCGGCCTGTTTTTTTCGTGTATGAAAGCATTCATATGAAAATGTAAAAAATATCTAAACAGTGTTGACAAAAATATGTGGGAGTGCTATCTTAATAGTCGAAAGGTGTTAGCACTCAGATAAAAAGAGTGCTAATAACCTGAGAAACCGAAAGGAGGAGGTACCGGTGATAAATCATGAAGAACTAAGTGAAAGAAAACTGAAAATACTTCATGCAATCATCCAGAATTATCTGGAGACAGGAGAACCGGTCGGTTCCAGAACAATTTCCAAATACACGGATCTGAATTTAAGTTCAGCAACAATCCGTAACGAGATGGCAGATCTGGAAGAGATGGGATATATCATCCAGCCTCATACGTCGGCAGGACGTATTCCTTCGGACAAAGGATACAGGCTCTATGTAGATATGCTGATGGAGGAAAAAGAGCAGGAATTAAATGAGATGCAGGAACAGATGCTTGATAAAGCAGACAAGATGGATCAGCTTTTAAAGCAGGCAGCAAAAGTTCTCGCAACGAATACGAATTATGCGACAATGGTTTCCACTCCGATGAACAATTCGAATAAGATTAAGTTCATCCAGTTATCTATGGTAGATGAGGAACAGGTGATTGCAGTCATCGTACTGGGCGGCAACGTGATCAAGAACAAGATCATCAACATTGACGAACCAATCAGTAATGAGAATCTGCTGAAATTAAATATGCTGCTGAATACAACGCTCAACGGTATGTCGATCGAAGAAATCAACCTGGGACTGATCGCCAGATTAAAAGAGCAGGCAGGAATCCACAGTCAGGTAGTCGGATATGTACTAGACGCAGTTGCGGATGCAATTCATCTGGATGATGATATGCAGATTTACACAAGCGGTGCGACAAACATTTTCAAATATCCGGAATTAAGTGATAACCAGAGTGCACAGGAGATTATCAGTGCATTTGAAGAAAAACAGCAGTTATCCGAACTGGTAACACAGACCCTGGCACAAGATGAGAATACCGGCATTCAGGTATATATCGGAGATGAGACTCCGGTACAGACCATGAGAGACTGCAGCGTTGTGACTGCAACTTATGAATTGGGTGACGGTATGAAGGGAACGATAGGAATTATCGGACCGAAACGTATGGATTATGAACATGTTTTAAAATCTATGAAGCGTCTCCAGTCAGAACTGGATCATATGTTTCATAAGAACGATAGAAAGGTGGAATAACCCTTGGAAAATAAGCAGGAAAAAAGCCAGGAAGATATGGTAAAAGAAGCTGTAGAAGAGGCTAAAAAATCTGCTGCTGAAGCAAAAGAAACAGAGGCTGATACAGAAGATACAACAGAAACTTCTGAAGAAGATACAGAAGAAGCAGAAGATACAGCAGAAAAGAAACCTGGCAAAAAATTATTTGGTAAAAAGAAAGATAAAAAAGACGAGAAGATAGAAGAGCTTACAGATAAGCTTACCCGTCAGATGGCAGAGTTTGATAACTTCCGCAAACGTACAGAAAAGGAAAAATCCCAGATGTACGAAGTCGGAGCAAAAGATATCATAGAAAAGATCCTTCCGGTTGTAGATAACTTCGAAAGAGGATTAGATGCAGTAAAGGAAGAAGAAAAAGAAGATCCGTTCGTTCAGGGAATGGAAAAGGTATACAAACATCTGCTCACCACGCTTGAAGGAATCGATGTAAAGCCTATCGAAGCAGTAGGACAGCAGTTTGATCCGAATTTCCACAATGCAGTGATGCATGTAGAAGATGAAAACTTTGGCGAAAATGTAGTTGCCGAAGAATTTCAGAAAGGCTACACATACCGTGATTCCGTTGTAAGACACAGCATGGTAAAAGTAGCAAACTAAAAACAAAACATTCACAATTTTCAGAATAAATAAAAGTAATACAGGAGGAATTTATCATGGGTAAAATTATAGGTATTGACTTAGGAACAACAAACAGCTGTGTAGCCGTAATGGAAGGTGGACAGCCAACAGTTATCGCTAATACAGAAGGCGCAAGAACAACACCATCTGTAGTTGCATTTACAAAAACAGGTGAGCGTCTTGTCGGAGAACCTGCAAAACGTCAGGCAGTAACAAATGCAGAGAGAACAATCTCTTCTATTAAAAGAGAGATGGGATCTGATTACAAAGTAACAATCGAAGATAAAAAATATTCTCCACAGGAAATTTCAGCAATGATTCTTCAGAAACTGAAAGCTGATGCAGAAGGATACCTTGGAGAAAAAGTAACAGAAGCTGTTATCACAGTACCTGCTTACTTCAATGATGCTCAGCGTCAGGCAACAAAGGATGCTGGTAAGATTGCTGGTCTTGATGTAAAACGTATCATCAACGAGCCAACAGCAGCAGCACTTGCATATGGTCTTGACAACGAAAAAGAACAGAAGATCATGGTATATGACCTTGGTGGTGGTACATTCGACGTATCAGTTATCGAGATCGGTGACGGAGTTATCGAAGTATTATCTACAGCTGGTAACAACAGACTTGGTGGAGATGATTTCGACCAGAAGATCACAGATTATATGATCGCTGAGTTCAAGAAACAGGAAGGTGTTGACTTATCTACAGATAAGATGGCACTTCAGAGATTAAAAGAAGCAGCTGAGAAAGCGAAAAAAGAGCTTTCTTCAGCAACAACAACAAACATTAACCTTCCATTCATCACAGCTACAGCTGAAGGTCCAAAACATTTCGATATGAACCTTACAAGAGCGAAATTCGATGAACTGACACATGATCTTGTACTGAAGACATCTGAGCCGGTACAGAGAGCATTATCAGACGCTGGTATCACAGCTTCTGAACTTGGTCAGGTACTGTTAGTTGGTGGATCTACACGTATCCCGGCGGTACAGGAAGAAGTAAAACGTCTGACAGGTAAAGAGCCAAGCAAATCTCTGAACCCAGATGAGTGTGTAGCACTTGGAGCATCTGTTCAGGGTGGTAAACTTGCAGGAGATACAGGCGCTGGCGACATCCTTCTTCTGGATGTAACTCCACTGTCACTGTCTATCGAGACAATGGGTGGTGTAGCTACTCGTCTGATCGAGAGAAATACAACAATTCCTACAAAGAAGAGCCAGATCTTCTCTACAGCCGCTGATAACCAGACAGCCGTTGATATCAACGTAGTACAGGGAGAAAGACAGTTCGCAAGAGATAACAAATCCCTCGGACAGTTCAGACTGGACGGAATTGCACCAGCTCCACGTGGAATCCCACAGATCGAAGTTACATTCGATATCGATGCAAATGGTATCGTAAATGTATCTGCAAAAGATCTTGGAACTGGAAAAGAACAGCACATCACAATTACAGCAGGATCTAACATGTCTGATGAAGATATCGACAAAGCTGTAAAAGAAGCTGCTGAATTCGAAGCTCAGGATAAGAAACGTAAAGAAGGAATCGATGCTAAGAACGAAGCTGACGCTATGGTATTCCAGACAGAGAAAGCTCTGCAGGAAGTTGGCGACAAGCTTGACGGTGCAGATAAAGCAGCAGTAGAAGCTGACTGCAAAGCTCTGAAAGAGTTACTGGAAAAAGCAAATACAGATACTCTTACAGATGAGCAGGTTGCTGAGATCAAAGCTGGTAAAGAAAAACTGACAGAGAGTGCTCAGAAACTCTTCACAAAGATGTATGAGCAGGCTGGCGCAGCAGCAGGAGCTCAGGGAGCAGGTCCTCAGCCAGGAGCTAACGCAGGAGCAGGTCCGGCACCAGAAGGATTCCAGGGCGACGATGTCGTAGACGGAGATTACAAAGAAGTCTAAGAACATTAAGTGAGGAATAGAAAATGGCAGAGTCAAAAAGAGATTACTATGAGGTGCTTGGGGTCAGTAAAGATGCTGACGAAGCAACTTTGAAAAAAGCGTATAGACAGGTTGCCAAGAAGTATCACCCGGATATGAATCCGGGTGATGCTGAAGCTGAAAAGAAGTTCAAAGAAGCTTCTGAGGCATATGCAGTCTTGAGTGATCCGGAAAAACGCCGCCAGTATGATCAGTTTGGTCATGCTGCTTTTGACGGAAGTGCAGGAGCAGGTGGCGGTTACGGCGGATTCGACTTTAACGGTGCTGATTTTGGAGACATTTTCGGAGATATCTTCGGAGATCTGTTCGGTGGCGGACGCAGAGGCGGACGTGCGAACCAGGGACCGATGAAAGGTATGAATATCCGTAAGAGTGTCAGAATCACATTTGAAGAGGCTGTATTTGGATGCGAGAAAGAATTAGACGTTGTATTAAAAGACCCATGTCCGAAATGTAACGGAACAGGTGCCAAACCGGGAACATCTCCGGAGACTTGTCCGAAGTGTGGTGGTAAAGGTCAGGTAGTATATACACAGCAGTCATTCTTTGGAACTGTACAGAATGTACAGACCTGTCCAGATTGTCAGGGAACTGGTAAGATTATAAAAGAAAAATGTCCGGATTGCGGTGGAACAGGCTATGTATCAAGCAAGAAGAAGATATCTGTATCCATTCCTGCAGGTATTGATAATGGTCAGAGCGTCAGAATTCGTGAAAAAGGTGAGCCGGGTGTAAACGGCGGACCAAGAGGAGATCTTCTGGTGGAGGTTGTGGTATCAAGACATCCGATCTTCCAGCGCCAGGATATGCATATCTTCTCAACCGTACCGGTTACATTTGCACAGGCAGCACTTGGTGCGGATATCCGTATCAAGACTGTAGATGGAGAAGTGATCTACACTGTAAAACCTGGAACCAAGACAGATACAAAAGTACGTCTGAAAGGTAAGGGAGTTCCATCTCTTAGAAATGCCCAGGTTCGCGGCGATCATTATGTAACACTGGTTATCCAGACACCGGAGCACTTAAGTGCCGAAGCAAAAGAAGCACTTCGTAAATTCGATGAGCTGACGGGTAATTCCCTTGGAACAGAGAGATCCGAAAAAGCAGAAGAACATGAACATAAAACCAAAAAGAAAAAAGGATTTATGGATAAATTAAAGGAGACCTTTGATGATTAATTTCATCAGAGGTTTCCTCTTCTTTTAATACCAAAGTATGTAGGAGAAGCTGCCGGTGGAAGTTCTTGCAGATGCCAAAGGAATGTATGTCTGAAAAAATATACAAAAAAACACTGGCATTCACCATGGTAAAGTGCTATCATATTAAACAAATCAATTTTTTAACAAACCAGGAGGACTCAAGTATGTACGCATTTGATGAAATTAAAAAAGCAGACAGCGAAATTGCAGATGCCATAAAGGCAGAGATGGACAGACAGAATTCCCATCTGGAGCTTATCGCATCGGAGAACTGGGTAAGTAAGGCAGTCATGGCAGCAATGGGAAGTCCGCTTACAAATAAATACGCAGAAGGCTATCCGGGAAAACGTTACTATGGTGGATGTCAGTGTGTAGACGTAGTGGAAGATCTTGCAAGAGAAAGAGCGAAGAAATTATTTGGTTGTGATTATGCCAATGTACAGCCACATTCCGGCGCACAGGCAAACCTGGCAGTATTCTTTGCAATGCTGGAACCAGGAGATAAAGTCATGGGTATGAATCTGGATCACGGCGGACATCTGACACATGGGTCTCCGGTTAATATTTCCGGTAAATATTTTAACATCGTATCTTATGGTGTGAATGACGAAGGTGTGATTGATTACGATAAAGTACGTGAGATCGCAGTAAAAGAAAAGCCAAAGATGATCATCGCAGGAGCAAGTGCTTATGCAAGAACCATTGATTTCAAAAAATTCCGTGAGATTGCAGATGAGGTAGGCGCATACCTGATGGTTGATATGGCACATATCGCCGGACTCGTTGCAGCAGGTCTTCATCCAAGTCCAATTCCATATGCAGACGTAACGACAACAACAACTCATAAGACGTTGCGTGGACCAAGAGGCGGACTGATCCTTTGTAATCAGGAAGCAGCAGATAAATTCAACTTCAACAAAGCATTATTCCCTGGAATCCAGGGTGGACCTTTGGAGCATGTAATTGCAGGTAAGGCTGTATGTTTCAAGGAAGCACTGGAGCCGGAATTTGTAGAATATCAGAAACAGATCATCAAGAATGCACAGGCACTCAGCAAAGGCCTGATGGATCGTGGTGTGAAAATCGTATCCGGAGGAACAGATAACCACCTGATGCTGGTTGACTTAAGAGGTGAAGACGTAACTGGAAAAGAACTGGAAAAACGTCTGGACGAAGCACATATCACATGTAATAAGAACACTGTACCAAATGATCCAAGATCACCATTCGTAACCAGTGGTGTGAGACTTGGAACACCTGCTGTTACAACAAGAGGTCTGAAAGAAGAAGATATGGATGTAATCGCAGAGTGCATCGCATTGGTACTGAAGAGTGAAGAGAATATCGAGAAAGTAAAAGGAATGGTGGCAGAGCTGACTGCAAAATATCCACTGAATATGTAGGAGATAAGAATACGGAAAGCATATAGAGAAAATAGCATTTCCTTTTATATATGAAAACAAAGAACCGGCTGTCTGGTAAGAGAGGTTATTTACCAGGCAGCCGGTTCTCTGTATACCAAAGTATGCAAGAGAAGTTGCCAGTGGCAAGTTCTCTGTATTACTTACAGAGTAAAAGGAAAATGCATCAGCGTATCAGCTTGGTAGTTACATCTAACTGAGACAAATTAGGCGATAACGAGACTGGAAATTTGGCACATGTAGTAGTATAATAATAAAATAGTATGTGTATCAGGGTGATACATAGGCTGTCAGGGGGATAAAACAAAAAAGTGAAATAGATAGTATTGCATGGAAGGAGCTAGATTTTTGAAACTGAGGAATATAAAAGTAGCAAAAGCATTGGGAACAAAAGCACTTGCCGGATTTTTGGTCGTAGGTCTTACGGCAGGAACACCGGTTGCGGCACTGGCAGATGAACAGGCAGCAGATGTTCAGATTACAGAAGTCCAGACAGAAAACGGACAGGATCAGGTAACAAAGATACAGGCTAAGTCGGTTGATGGAACGGATACGATGACAGAAGTTTCAGATACAGTCCAGGCTATGATCGATAACGGAGAAGTCAGACTGGATGAAGAGACCTTATATCTTGTGGATACAGCTACCGGTCAGAAAGTTGACCCGGTTACAGGAGAAAGAGTAGATTCGATTCCGGGAACAGAGCCGTCCACACCAGAGACGCCAACTACACCGTCCACACCGGAAACACCGACTACACCAGAGACACCGTCCACACCAGAAACACCAGCTGCACCAGAGACACCGTCCACACCAGAAACACCAGCTGCACCAGAGACACCGTCCACACCGGAGACGCCAGCTGCACCAGACGCTCCGGCGGCAGATCAGACACAGCCGGCAGCAGACGGAACTGATCAGAATGCGGCCCAGCAGCCGGCAGCAGATAACAATTCAGTTACATCTGCAGCAACAAACCAGGAACTTGTATCAAAGCAGACTCTGGTAAAGCTTCCACAGATGGTGGAAAACTTCCGTTTCTGGACAGTGGCAAGAAAATATGCATTTGCAAAATCTGCAATCAACATCAGAGAGTCCATTCCGGACAATGTAGACGGGACCAATACAGAAGATGCTGAAACAGAATTAGAAAATGCAAAAAAAGATGCAAAACGATTAAAAGCAAGCTTTAAAAAGAATACGAAGAAATCGAAAATCGAAAAATTAAAAGCAAATAAAAAGAATACAAAGAATAAAACATTCAAACAGGCAAGAAAAACAGCCGTATACAATCTGGAAACAGCAATTAAAAAAAGAAAGCAGCTTCAGAAACAGGGAATTAATATGGCGCTGGCGAACCAGCAGCTGACAGAACGTGTAAGAGTGACAGGTAGTGTATCTCAGGACGGACTGTTATATATTCTTAGTGAGGAGAAGAATGGATGGCTGTATGTGGAATCCGGAGATGTCAGAGGATTTGTAAGAGCATCCGAGGTATATACCGGAGATTCTGCACAGGAACTTTTGAATGTATATCAGAAAAAAGCCAAAAAAGATGCAGAAAAAGCAGGAAAAGAATATACAGGCATCGAAGAAACTGCTAAAACTGCAAAAGAGCGTATCGAAGCAAAGGATAATCAGGCATATACATATCTGCGAGCAACGGTGAATCAGACCGTTGTAGACAAAGATTATGCGCTGATCAATGCACAGGCAGGTAACGGTAAGGTAAATGTACAGGAAGAGATGAGTACAGAAGCAAAAACCGTAGGAACGATGACGCAGGGAGAACTGTGTTATATCTTAGCGAATAAAGATTCTGACTGGGTATATGTAGAATCCGGAGATGTCAGAGGATTTGTAGAGAAAAAATATCTGAATATGGGTGACGGAGTCAGACAACAGATAGAAGCAAATGGCGAAGAAAATTACCAGAAAGCAGATGAAACAGTTAAACCAGAAGAGAATCAGGCACTTTATTATACACTTACTTCTGTGGAAGAAGGAACACCGGGTGGCGAGATCAGACAGTCTATGCTGGAATTTGCATCTCAGTTTGTCGGTAATCCATATGTATGGGGTGGAACAAGCCTTACAGAAGGAGCAGACTGTTCCGGATTCGTTCAGCAGATTTACAAACAGTATGGATATGTACTTCCAAGAACAGCAGAAGATCAGAGCCAGTTTGGAACAAAGATTGCAGTCGAAGATGCACAGCCGGGAGATCTTATCTTTTATGCAAAAGAAGGACATGTATATCATGTAGTAATGTATGCAGGTGATGGCAAGACAATCGAAGCTGCAAGCACAAAAGAGGGAATCGTTCAGAAAACAGTCAATACGAATAATGCAGTCTGGGCAACCAGAATTCTGGATGATAATTATACAGTTGCAGGAGGCGGCATCGGTACTGTGAATGCAACGGATGAAATGTATGGTGATAAGCTTGGCAACTTCACGATTACATATTATTGTGCATGTGAAATCTGCTGTGACAAAGCAGATGGAATTACAGCAACCGGAACCCGTGTTGTGGAAGGTCAGACGATTGCGGTAGATCCGAATGTCATTCCGTATGGAACAAAGGTAATTATCGGTGGCCATGTATTTACAGCAGAAGACTGTGGTGGAGCGATTAAGCAGAATCACATTGATATCTATGTCAATAATCATGCAACAGCATTGGCACTTGGTGTAGCGAATGCAGATGTATATCTGGTGAAATAGATATGGAACTGGATGGAGTTTATGTATCCGGAAGGTACATTATGAAATAATTGTGTATTTACAAGAAAAGGATGATATAAATGAAAAAGAAAAGTTCATTTATATCATCCTTTCGTTATACATGAAAGTATATAAGAGAAACTGCCGGCTGTGAAAGTACATATGAGTTACAACTGGCAAGTTCTCTGTATTTATGTTTGTTAGTTTTATTTACAGCTCTTTAACAGCTCTTTCAGATAATCCCACATACGCTGTGTAGAAGCGATATGTACACGTTCGTGATAAGTATGAACACCTGTCAGATCAGGGCCGAATGAGATGATATCAAGATCCGGTTTTTTGCCAAATAAGATACCACATTCCAAACCACCGTGGGTTGTCTCAACCGTAGGTTCTGTTCCGAACATATCTTTATAAAGCGCAAGTGCTTTTGGACGGATCACTGAGTCAGCGTTATAAGCCCATGCAGGATATGCCCCGGAGATTTCACGGGAAGCTCCGGCAAGGTCAGTTGTAAGATCCAGTTTGTTCTGCATATCAGTTAATTTTGTGGCAACAGAACTGCGTACCTGGAATTTTACTTTGACAGTATCTTCTGTAGTTTCTACAATACCTGTATTCAGAGAAGATTCTACAGCTGTCGGGAAAGCACGGTCATAACACTGTACACCATCAATTGCTCCATAGAGGAAACCGATCACACGTGTAGTAGTATCTGCATCGAAAGCGTTTAAAGTAGCTTCGCCTTCTACAGATGCTTTCAGTGAAAGTGTTGGCTCCTGACCGGCAAATTCATCGATGATTGTTGTCTCAAGAGCTGCTACTGCATCTGTGATTGCCTGAACCTGCGAAGAGTCTGCAATAATCTGGGCGGTGTTAAACTGTGCGATTACGTTAGCAGCATTACCGCCGTTGATATTTACCAGGTTGAAATCGTATTCTTTTCCAAGTGCGTAAAGAACACGTGCCATGATTTTGTTGGCATTACCGAGCTGCTTCTGGATTTCCCCGCCGGAATGACCGCCAAGAAGTCCGCTAAGAGAAAGTGTCATCTTTGTTCCGGATTCTTCGCTCCATTCAATTGGGATAAATGTATCGTAAATATATCCGCCTGCACATCCAACGGTCATAACTCCTTCGATTTCGGAATCGATATTCAGGCAGATTTTTCCGTTCAGGACAGAAGTATCAAGGTGATTAGCGCCTCCCATACCAATTTCTTCATCTACTGTGAAAACAGCTTCGATCGGAGGGTGTGGAATATCAGTACTTGCAAGTATTGCCATTGCATAAGCGACTGCGATACCGTCATCTCCGCCAAGTGTGGTGTTCTTTGCCCCAATCAGATCACCATCAACAAAAAGCTCGAGCGGATCATTTTCAAAATCATGATCACTGTCGATGGTTTTTGTAGCAACCATATCAAGATGTCCCTGGATAATGACAGGATCACTGTTCTCATAACCTGCAGTTCCCGGTTTCTTGATGATTACATTGTTGACTTCATCCTGGATATATTCCAGATTGTGAGCTTTTGCGAACTTTACGCAAAAATCACTGATTTTTTTTGTGTGGAAGGTACTTCTAGGTACCATACTTAATTCTTCGAAGTACTGAAAGACTTCTTTTGGTTCAATATTAGACAAAATGCCCATTTGTTCATTCCTCCGTTTGTCTTTGATGTACTTATGTAAAATCGGATACAAAAAATCCTGTTAGTACATCTTAATTTCTAAGTTTTATTGTACCATGAATTTTAATATAGTAGCATGATAAAATGTAATGCGAATATAACAGAATGTAATATCTATAATAATTAATGCTTATAAATTTTCATTAATATAAAGCATAACTGGAAGGGTGTTCAAAAAAAGCAGATAAATATATAATAATGAAGTTGAAAAAAAAGTACGGGAGGATACATATGAGTACAAAAGAAGCAAAGCAGATGGATCAGGCATTATTTGATTTTTATGGCAGGCCTTCGATTGGTCAGGCGCTGCCGCTTGCAGTTCAGCATGTGCTAGCCATGATCGTGGGATGTGTAACACCATCGATCATCGTGGCAGGAGTGGCAGGGCTGTCTCAGGAAGATTCTGTTATTTTAATACAGGCAGCGTTGGTAATGTCTGCTCTTACAACATTATTACAATTATTCCCATTTATAAAGACAAAGAACTTCAGAATCGGTTCAGCACTTCCGGTTATGATGGGAATCAGTTTCGCGTATGTTCCAAGTATGCAGGCAATCGCAGCAGATTTTGATATCGCATCTATTCTTGGGGCGCAGATTGTAGGAGGTGTGGTAGCACTTCTGGTAGGATTAAATATCAAGAGAATCCGTAAATTTTTCCCACCGCTTATTACAGGAACGGTTGTGTTCTCAATTGGACTTTCGCTTTATCCTACAGCCATTAATTACATGGCAGGAGGAGCAAGCAGTAAAACTTATGGTTCGTGGCAGAACTGGCTGGTTGCAATCATTACACTGATCATCGTAACAGTATTGAATCATTATGGAAAAGGCGTGTGGAAGCTTGCATCCATCCTGATCGGTATTATCGGTGGATATATTGTAGCGTTATTCTTTGGAATGGTAGATTTTTCATCGGTGGCAAGTGCTTCGATGTTCCAACTTCCAAAACCAATGCATTTTGGAATAAAGTTTGAACCTTCGGCATGTGTTGCGATTGGCATCTTATTCGCAATCAATGCAGTACAGGCAATCGGAGATTTCTCGGCAACAACCACGGGATCTATGGATCGTATGCCTACTGACGAAGAGCTTACGGGCGGTATTGTCGGATACGGAATCAGTAATATTTTCTGTGCATTTTTCGGGGGACTTCCGACTGCAACTTACAGTCAGAATGTTGGTATCGTATCGACAACAAAGGTAGTAAGCCGTGTCGTTATGGGAATGGCAGCAGTGATCTTACTGGCAGCAGGACTGATTCCGAAGTTCTCATCATTTCTTACAACGATTCCTTATTGTGTACTTGGTGGTGCGACAATTTCCGTATTTGCATCGATCACAATGACAGGTATTAAACTGATCACAACAGAACCGATGGATTTCCGCAATACAACAGTAGTAGGTCTTGCAGTAGCCGTTGGAATGGGTGTGACCCAGGCAAATGCATCACTTGCACAGTTTCCTGAATGGGTAACAACCATCTTTGGAAAATCGCCGGTAGTTCTGGCAACCATCGTAGCGATTGTACTGAATCTTACCTTACCGAAAGGACAGAAGAAATAATACGGACGATAATTTTCAGAGAGAATAAAAAAGCAATATGAATATTTAATCTCTTGGAGAGAAAAAGGAAACGTATGAAAAAGAATCCATATATGATAAAAAGCTATATAGAAAATAAATGGACAGAGCCTGGCAGTTTATGCCAGGCTATTGGTATTTTTAAAGAAGAAAATATACGGAAAACAATATCCGTAGTTGGCGCGGGAGGAAAGACGACGGTCATGCGTAAAATCTTAAAAGAGTGTAAGGAACAGAAGATACCTTGTGCTGTGTCAACAACAACACATATACAGGCATATGATGTGGAATATTTTCTGGGAGAACCTTCTGTGGAAATGTTCCGTAAGCTTGTGTTACAATATGGAAGTGTGTGGATGGGAGAGAAAACGGCAGAAAGAAAATTATCTGCGTTTCCAGACACATTTATCAAAACGATAAGTAAAGAACCAGGAGTCTTGTTACTGGAGGCAGACGGCGCAAAACATTTACCTGTGAAAGCACCGGCCGCACATGAACCGGTGATTGTTCCGGAGACGGATATTGTACTGAATGTATATGGAATGAGTGCGGTTGGAAAGAAAATTGGAGAAGTCTGTTTCCGAACAGAAAAAGTGACTAAAATACTTGGGAAAAAAGAAGCGGACATACTCTGTCCGGAGGATATCGTAAGTCTTGCAAAGAGTGCACTTGCCGGAAGAAAACAGGTAGCGGACTCGATGGAATATCATGTGATACTGAATCAGGCAGATACAAAAGAACGGCTGGAGATGGCAGAATGGATTGCAGAGAATATTATGGACAGAACAGTAGAACGAAGATCCACCGGCAGTATCTCATCTGTCCCGGAATTTCAGGATAAGATTGAAGGGGTTCATATAACTGCCGGATTCTTACCGTCGAAAGAATTGTGGTAAAAGAAAGAAATTTTCGAAACAGAAAATTTGGTATCGCCCAGTGTTTGTAAGAAACGATGAATTTGGGGAGAGATTAAGGTTACGAGGAGGAAGACCCGGTTGACAGATAAAAGAACAGATGAAAATAAAAGAAAAAAAGCTTTGGTCCGGGGTGCTGGTGATCTGGCTACCGGAGTGGGGGCAGCGCTTCACAGGGCAGGCTATCAGGTGATCATGACAGAGATTGCAACCCCGATGACTGTAAGACGGGAAGTCGCGATGTCAAGAGCGGTATATGAAGGACATGCAAAAGTAGAAGGAATTGAAGGAATATTGGTAAGTGATTACCGGGAGGCCGAAAAGGTACTGAAAGAGGGAAAAATCGCAGTGATCATAGATCCCGCAGCTGATATCAGAAAAGAATTCTGCCCGGATGTGCTGATAGATGCGATTCTCGCAAAGAGAAATACTGGTACAACACGTGAGGCTGCACCGTATGTAATCGGTCTTGGACCGGGATTTACAGCCGGAAAGGACGTGCATGCTGTCATCGAAACGATGCGTGGTGCAACACTTGCGGATATTATCTATGACGGAGTACCGATTCCTAATACGGGAGTGCCGGGATATGTTGGCGGCTATGCGATCGAACGGCTGCTCAAAGCTTCGGGAACCGGCACGATGGAACCTAAGGCTCAGATCGGTGATATCGTAAAAAAAGGTCAATTGCTGGCAGTAACGGGTGGAAAGCCTGTATATTCCCAGCTTGACGGAGTGGTCAGAGGAATGCTTCAAGAAGGAGCAAAGGTAAAGACGGGCTTAAAAATTGGTGATGTAGATCCAAGAAAAGATAAGAAACTATGTTATCTGATATCAGATAAGTCAAATAAGATCGGCGATTCTGTAGTAAAAGCAGCGAATGAACGTTTATCAGATGAAGGCTATGCCATGATCCTTCTGGCGGCCGGAAAATCGAGCAGATATGGCGATAATAAACTGTTGGAAGAATTGGATGATGGAAAGATGTATGAACATACGTTGCGGAAGATGCGGGCATTTCCATTATGTACGCAGGTAGTGGTAACAAGATTTGCAGAGATTGAAGAAGCTTCTAAAAAGCAGGGAATGACCGTGGTGGAAAATCACGAGCCGGATCTAGGCATTGCACATTCGCTGGTTCTGGGACTTAAGGCAGCAAAACGGGGAAATCCGGATTTAAAAGGTGCAATGTTCATTGTATGTGACCAGCCGGGATTGACAGCGGGTACATTTGCCCGTATGCTTGATATGGGAAAGAATCATCCGGGGAAAATCATATGTGCAGGACGAAAAGGAAAGATGGGAAATCCAGTATTGTGGGATCGGAAATTTTTCTCTGAACTGGAACAGCTTTTGGGAGATAAAGGCGGAAAGCAGATCATGGGAGCACATATGGAGGATGTGCTGGTATGCGAAGCCGAAGAGGCAGAGCTTCAGGACGTGGACGAACCGGAACAACTTAGAAAATGGGAGAAAATATATGGAGAATCAGGAAAATCAGGAAAAAAAGCATAAGCGGAGAGTACGGTATTCCGGAACGCATCCGAGAAGTTATAAAGAAAAATATAAGGAATTAAATCCGGAAAAATATGCAGATACGATTTCAAAAGTAATCAGCAAAGGAGGAACACCGGCGGGAATGCACATTTCCATCTGTGTCAATGAGATTCTGGATTTCTTTGATATTCAGCCGGGACAGCAGGGACTGGATGCAACACTTGGCTATGGCGGACATACATCGAAGATGCTGGAAGCCCTGCAGGGAAAAGGACATATCTATGGTCTGGATGTGGATCCGATCGAGTCGGCAAAGACGAAGAAACGACTGGAGGACAAAGGATTCGGACCGGATATTCTTACGGTAAAACTGGAAAACTTTGCCAATATAGATAAGGTGGCAGAAGAAGCTGGGAAATTTGACTTTGTACTGGCGGATCTGGGGGTATCGTCTATGCAGATTGATAACCCGGACAGAGGATTTACATTTAAGGCAGAAGGGCCTTTGGATCTTCGTATGAATCCGGAAAAAGGAATCAGTGCAGCAGAGCGCCTACGGGACATTTCCGCAGAAGAGCTTATGGGAATGCTGATTGAAAATTCAGACGAACCATATGCAGAAGAGATTGCTGTGGCGATAACAGAAAAGATCAGAAAAGGCGGAAAGATCGAGACAACGACAGGACTTCATCAGGTAATAGAAGAAGCCCTTAGCTTCATTCCGGAAGCAGACAGAAAAGAAGCAGTAAGAAAGTCAAGCCAGCGTACATTCCAGGCGCTCAGAATCGATGTAAATAATGAATTTGAAGTATTATATGACTTCCTGGATAAACTTCCGGGGGTATTAAAACCAGGTGGAAAGGTAGCAATTCTTACCTTCCATTCCGGAGAAGACCGGCTGGTTAAGAAGTCATTTAAACAATGGAAGAAGGAGGGACTCTATAGTGAGATCGCAAAAGACGTCATCCGACCGTCCAAAGAAGAATGCTTCCGCAACAGCCGCGCGAAATGTACAAAAATGCGCTGGGCAATCAGAGCGGAATAAGAAGAAACAGGTTGAAAAAAAGAAACAGACATTAAAAAACACCAATAAAACTAATAGTAGGAAAAAACAGGTATCTGGGAAGAAAGATTCTGAAAGAATCAATAACAGCGAAGCAACATGTGGAATAGATAAAAAATGTGGTGGCTGCCAGTTTCAAAAGCTGCCGTACAAAGAACAGCTGAAAAGAAAGCAGAAGCAGGAAGAAAAACTCCTGGGAAGTTTTTGTAAAGTCAGTCCGATCATCGGCATGGAAAATCCCTATTTTTACCGTAATAAGGTACATGCTGTATTTGACAGAGACAGAAAAGGCAATATTATCTCAGGAATCTATGCAGAGGGAACGCACCGTGTAATTGCAGTAGAAGAATGTTTAATCGAAGATAAGAAAAGCCAGGAGATCATCCGTACGATCAGAGAACTTCTGCCATCATTTAAAATTAAAACTTATAATGAAGATACAGGGTATGGTCTTTTAAGACATGTACTGATCAGAAGAGGTTTTGAGACAGGAGAGATTATGGTGGTGCTGGTACTTGGATCACCAATCCTGCCGTCAAAAAATAACTTTGTCAAAGCACTGAGAAAAGTGCATCCGGAGATTACAACCGTAGTACTAAATGTGAATAACAAGCAGACCAGTATGGTATTGGGCGATAAAGAGAAGCCAATCTACGGACCAGGCTTCATCAAAGACCATTTGTGCGGTTGTACATTCCGCATTTCACCAAAATCCTTCTATCAGGTGAATCCGGTACAGACAGAAGTCCTTTATAATACAGCAATGGAATATGCGGAACTGACGGGGAAAGAGACCGTGATCGATGCATACTGTGGAACCGGAACCATCGGTCTGATCGCAGCAAAAAATGCAAAGAAAGTAATCGGAGTAGAGCTTAACAAAGATGCGGTCAAAGATGCCAGGATCAATGCGAAAGAAAATGGCATTACAAATGCAGACATTTATGCAGGAGATGCTGGAAGATTCATGGTAGATATGGCATCGAAGAATCAGAAAGCGGATGTCGTATTCATGGATCCGCCAAGAGCCGGAAGTGATGAGAAGTTCCTTTCATCTGTAATAAAACTGGGACCAAAACGGGTGGTCTATGTATCATGCAATCCGGAGACACTTGCAAGAGATCTGAAGTATCTGACGAAATACGGATACCGGGCAGTGAAGATCCAGCCGGTAGATAATTTCCCGTTCTGTGATCATATTGAGACGGTGGTGAAATTGTCAAAAAAAGATAAATAAGGAACAGATTTTGTTAAATTTTATATAATTAGACATTTCCTCTGGATTGTTGGTTTAAAAACGACAGGAAAAGAGCTATAGTAAAGGTAAGAAAAGCATGAGTCAGCAGGTATCGTATGGCTTGCTTACTCATATCCATATCCGGTAATCATATGGTTGAGGACGGAATATCTATACGTAAGAGGAGGAAAAGCTATGATTATATGTATCGGAAGAGAATTCGGAAGTGGCGGCCATGAGATTGGAAGAGAGATTGCGGAAAAGCTCAGATTAGAACTTTATGACAGGAATCTGATCGATAAAGCAGCAGAGAAGATGGTAACAATGCCGAAAAAAGTGCTGGAAAAAGCTGAAGAAAAGCGGCACAATCCATGGCTGCACCAGGTATGGTATGATGTACCAAATCAGGAGTTGAACGGAATGACAGCAAACGATATGCTGTATCTGGCATACAATTCTATAATCAGGGAGCTGGCCGAAAAAGGAGATTGTGTATTCGTAGGAAGATGTGCGGATTATATATTAGAGCAGGCAGAGCTTAAGCATATCAGCCTTTTCGTTGCAGCACCATTTGAATGGCGTGTTAAAAGAAAGATGGAACAGCTTTCTATCGATGAAAAAGAGGCAACGACTTTAGTAAGGAAAAAAGACAAAGACAGAAAAGCCTATTACGATTATTACACAGGAAGAAGCTGGGGAAGACCTCATAACTATGACCTGTGTATCAACAGCTCAAAACTTGGAATTGAGGAAACAGCAGAAAAACTTGTGAAGATGGTCCGAGAATTGGAAAAATAAGAATATAGTGTGTTCAAAGAACAGTTATTGATAATCTGAGTATGCAGAAAGACAAAAAAAGGATTCGAACAGGCGGAAGACAGCCTATTCGGATCCCTCTGTTCTTATGATCATAATATCATTCAGTCTTAGGATCGTATTCTTCTTAGGGAGGACAGATAAGTCATCCCTAAGCACAAGATAGATTGTGATCTGATGTGCCTCTTCCAGCTCACCTACGGTTTTTCCGGCGTAAGTGCGGTCAACGAATACTTCAACGATTTCCTTAATATCCATATCCTTAAGATCAGAAATATTACTTTTCCGCTGGTACTGTTCAACGAAACCAGCACTGATGATACCGGTAGGGATAGCGACAACACCGACTCCCAGATAAGCGATGCAGATCGCCATCACGCGTCCCAACGTAGTGACTGGATAGATGTCGCCATAGCCAACGGTAAGAAGTGTGGACATGCTCCACCAGATACCGCTGAAAGCATTACGGAATACATCCGGCTGTGCATTGTGTTCTACGCTGTACATACAAAGGCTGCTTGCCAGCATCAGGATCATAACGATAAAAACAGACGAGATGATCTGGTTGCGTTTTTCATATAATACAGTTGTAATAACATTGAATGAATCATATTTCGCATTTAACCGGAACAGATGAAAAATTCTTGCCACACGCAGCATACGGAAGATGACAAATCCCGAAAGGAAAAATGCCGGGATAATTGTCAGAAGATCCACAATACCGTCAAACGAAAGCAAAAATTTAATACGGGCACGACCCTTTGAAGCTTCCGGATATAAAAAGCCTGCAGTCCAGATGCGAAGCACATATTCAATACAGAAGATAAACACGGTAATATACTCAATTACTGAGAATATTCCGGATAAAAATGCCAGACCGGAAAATGTTTCCATAAAGGTAACCGCGATATTACTAACAATGGTTATCGTAATGAAGATATCAAAAAAACGGCTGATACGATTGCTTTTATCACCGATTTGTATAATGTTAAATATTTTTTCTTTCATGAAATGCCTCTTGTTTATCTTTTGTATTGTTACAGTTTATGGTGTAAGATAGTTTTGTCAGTCCTTTTAAACTATAACTTAGTTTTTACATAAATACTGATTTTAGTCTAACATATACAGGACAAAAACTCAAAAGTATCTGTAAAAGAAATGTTACTGTTCATACGTTGTGCAAACAGTAACAAAGAAATAGCAATTCTTGAATCTCTAAAAAACTTTTCTGAAAGAAAAGAACATGATAGGATAAATATGTAAATGTAATTCAGACATACAAAAGGAGAGAAAAAGAATGGCAAAGATAGATCACGCAGCAATCCGCACAGCATCCTATGAAGAAGCACAGAAATTTTTTGAAGACATTTTCGAAATGCATATGTGGAGGGAGATTGGTGAAAAACCGGAAAGAAAATGCTGGTATAAAGAAGGCATTCAGTTATGTGAGACAGAAGAGATAGAGACATCTAATGAAAATGGTTACGATCATATTTCTATTGCAGTTGATGAAGTTGAAACTGTGATGGAAAGAGTAAAGGCATATCCGGTAGAAATCATAAATGATCACTGGTTTTCACTTCCAAATGGAACAAAGATCGAATTAAAACTGCTTGAAAACTGGAAATTAAATGATTAAGAATAATCTGCAGAATATATAGGGCACTTGATGTTGCCAGATTCTAAATGAATATAAGGCAATTAAAAATTCTCCGCATACACACTGGCCTTTATAAGATTTATGAGCATTGTATGCGGAGAATTTTTTAAACCTAATTATTTACAGTTTTTACCATGCAGATAGAAGAAAAGTCCTCCGATAATAAATCCACCGCCGATGATGTTACCGATTGTAACAGGCAGGAGGTTTACTGCAAAGAAATTCCCCCAGTTAAGGGAAGCAATCTGTGCACCTGTAATTCCATATAATTCTTTTGCTTTTGCAACGTAATCCGGATTCGTAGAAGCGAAGATGCCGGCTGGTATGTAGTACATATTTGCAACACAGTGTTCGAAACCAGATACAACGAATGCCATGATCGGGAAGAAAATGGCCAATGATTTTCCGGCGATATCTTTGGCGGTAGAAGCCATCAGTACAGCAGCGCATACCAGAATGTTACATAAGATTCCAGAGATCAGAGCCGGAAGAAAAGATAAGCTGACCTTTCCGAGTGCAACCTTAATGGTAAATGCTCCAAGTGCTCCGCTTGTATAATTATACTGTCCTGAAAGATATACCAGATAAGCAAGCGCCACCGCACCAATCATATTGCCGATATAAACAATGACCAGTGTACGGACGAGTGCTGTGACAGTGATCTTTTTCTTGATACATGCCATTGTCATCATGCAGTCACCAGTGAAAAGCTCGCCGCCGATGAAGACAATCATCATAAGTCCGACCGGGAAGACGCAGCCTGCAACCAGACGTGCAAGACCTACATTGGAAATGTCATGCATAGCAACGTTACTGGATTGCGCACCGAGAGCAATGCAGACACCGGCCATGATTCCCATGAAAAAAACTTTCTTTTTAGAAGTTGCAGCCTTTTTTACAGCCCCGTTCATATTGGCCTGTACAACTTCCTGTGGAGTGTTAAATAATGAATCCATAATAACCCTTTCCTATTCCTTATAGTTTGATAAAAATATCACATAAAATATAGCACGGATAATAAAGCCACGACAACCCGTAAAGACAAGGTTTATGCTCTTTTTTTCGTACAGTATCGAAAAAGTATGTTATAATGGGCGATGGCAAAGAATGCAACATAAGATAATGAAAAAAATTATGCAATAAACATGGATGAATGCGAAAGCATCATAGAAACATAAAAATATCAGAAAATATATCTTAGAATAAGGAGGAAAAGAAATGGCACAGAATAGTTGTGACAGCTGTACCTATTACACATACGACGAAGATTATGAAAGCTACATGTGTGATATCAACATGGACGAAGACGAATACATGCGCCTATTGTCCGACCAGCATTATCAATGTCCGTATTACCGGAATGGGGATGAGTATATGGTGGTTCGGAAGCAGATGTAATTTGCTGTTTTAATACATTAATTTGGGTTGGATTCCCGGTCCTTGCGTATGCCTTGGTATAAGGGCTGGTCCGCGACTCCATGAAGCAAGAAGTAGTAAGAGAGCCTGAATTCCCTAAAAGCAACAGAAAGCAAACCCAAACTCGCCTGTTGGCTCAAACAGTGGATTTGCTTTCTGTTAACGGGAATCCAGACTCTC
>NZ_CAKRAH010000001.1 GCF_934294775.1 uncultured Dorea sp. | reverse complement strand
AGGACATGGGACTGAATAAAGCGGAATAGATGGAATATCTATCGGAAATGAGAAAAGTACGAGCTGCTGGTTGAAAACAGAATCACAACGGATGCAGTCTATCTGGAAGACGGGATTAAGATTCAGGCAGGGGCAGAGACTATTCAGGATGTGAAGACACGGATCATGGAATATTGGAGAAATGTAGAATGAAAAAGTTGTAGAGACCATCTGACCTTATTCAGATGGTCTCTTCTGCCATTTCTTTCTGCTTATACCGTTCCGGTAATTGTCAGAGTGCTGAATCCCGGATTAGAACTCCATTCACCGGTAGTCTCGTTGACGGTAAATGTTGCTGCAGGAACAGTAATTTTTCCGGCACCGGTAGCAAAAGTACCGGTAGTTTTATCATAAGTGTAGTCTTCACCTTCTGACCATGTGGTTCCGTTAAAGGTGACAGTCAGATTAGAAAGTATTGGATTAAACGTATCGGTAACGATTACGGCCGTGGCTTCATTTGCAGGAACGTTTCCTTCATTCTGAATCAGGAACGTGTAGGTCAGGCTTCCGTTTTCAGTAACAGGTACCGGACTGATAGATTTTGTGATACCTAAGAGCGGCAAGGCTTCTGCATTTACTGTTTCCTTAGCGGTGATAGAAGTAATGCCGTCTCCGCTTGCAGTAACCGTATTTGTAATGAATGATTCATTGGCGAGAGGAGCGTATTGATTTACAGCTGTTTCATAGACCAGTGTCAGATTGCCATTTGCAGGAACAGTTAATCCAGAGAAGACAAGCGGAGGACCTGCGGTTACAGCAGGTGCAGCCTGTAACGTTCCGTTTGTATAGTATTTTACTGTGTTATCCAGATACGTTAACGGTGTCAGTGAAGTAGTAGAAAATGCATACGCACCAAGGTCATCTGTGAGTGTAAGTCCTGTAATCGGAGCGGTACCGGAGTTAATAATACTTATAATATAGGTGACGGTACCTCCCGGATGATAGGTATTTTTTACTGCAGTTTTCGAGATTGACAATACTTCGAGAATCTCACCGACGGCAATATTTGAATTAGTAACAGAATTTCCGTAACGGAGTTGTGCCTGGTTCGTAAATTGAGCCATATTTTTAACCTTCCTTTCATATATGTGTCTATAGTATAATATATGTCTGTCGAGTAAAATTGTCCGGAGAGTCTTTGGAGAAGATTCACAAAAATCGGACATTTCTAAAATTTATATTGAAAGCATGAAAATTGTAATCACTATTTACCAAAACAATCACTTCATGTTACAATGTGATACGTATATTTCTAAATAAAATACTTGTTTGAGCCAGCCTTCCAAATTTAAAAGCGCAGTACCAAACCGAATCATATGTGATTAATTGTAATTAATCCTCACCAAATAAAAGCAATTAGTGACATCAAAAAAGGAATTGTCGTAAAAGGCCGATTTTGGAAGATCAAAACAAAAAAATGATTATAAAAAAACAATTAAAAAACTAAAGAAAATTTCAATTTTATATTCAAATTAGCAAGCACGTGTTTTGTTTAATATTCACAATAATCAAGGAGAAATCATGAGAAAATTAGCATTAACTGATGATATTTTACTAAAAATAGAGAAACCAGCACGCTATATTGGTAACGAAGTAAACTCTGTGATGAAGGATAAGAAAAAGGTTGCCATAAGGTTCGCCATGTGTTTCCCGGACGTCTATGAGATCGGTATGTCGCATCTGGGCATCCAGATTCTTTATGATATGTTCAATAAGCGCGAAGATGTGTGGTGTGAACGTGTCTATTCGCCGTGGACGGATCTCGATCAGATTATGAGAGAGAGAAAGATCCCGTTATTTGCACTGGAATCCCAAGATCCGATTAAGGATTTTGATTTCCTTGGAATCACAATCCAGTATGAGATGTGTTATACCAATATCCTGCAGGTACTGGACTTAAGCGGCATCCCACTGGCAGCAGAGGAAAGAACGGACGAAGATCCGATCGTAATCGGCGGCGGTCCGTGTACGTATAATCCGGAGCCGTTAGCGGAGTTCTTCGACCTGTTCTATATGGGAGAAGGCGAGACAGTCTATGATGAGCTTCTGGATGCTTATAAGAAGAATAAGAAGCGTGGCGGAACGAGAAAAGAATTTCTGGAGATGGCAGCAGAGATCGAAGGAATCTATGTTCCTGCATTCTATGATGTAACTTATAAAGAAGACGGTACGATTGAAAGCTTCCGTCCGAATAACCCGCATGCAAAAGAAAAGATTAAAAAGCAGGTAGTCATGGATATGAGCAGCGCAACATATCCGGAGAAGCCAGTCGTTCCGTTTATCAAGGCAACACAGGACCGTGTCGTACTTGAGATTCAGAGAGGCTGCATCCGTGGATGCCGTTTCTGCCAGGCGGGAATGTTATACCGTCCGACCCGTGAGAAAGATATAGAAGTACTAAAAGAATATGCTTATAAAATGCTTAAGAATACAGGACATGAAGAGATTTCCTTAAGTTCCTTAAGTTCCAGTGATTACAGTCACTTAAGAGAGCTTGTAATGTTCTTAATTGAGAACTTTAAGTCGCAAGGAATCAACATCAGTCTTCCATCCCTTCGTATTGACGCATTTTCACTGGATGTGATGGGACAGGTACAGGATATCAGAAAGAGCAGCCTGACATTTGCACCTGAGGCCGGATCACAGCGTATGCGTAATGTGATCAATAAAGGACTTACAGAGGATGATATTCTTGGAGGTGCCGGACAGGCGTTCGACGGCGGCTGGAATAAAGTAAAGCTCTATTTTATGCTTGGACTTCCGACAGAGACGGAAGAAGATATGAGAGCCATTCCGGAACTTGCAGACAGAATTGCCAGACGTTATTACGAGATTCCAAAGGATCAGCGTAATGGAAAATGTCAGATTACAACGAGTACATCGTTCTTTATTCCAAAGCCATTTACCCCGTTCCAGTGGGCAAGAATGTATACAAATGAAGAATATATTTCAAGAGCTGCAATCGTAAAGCATGCGTTCAATGAACAACTTAACAGAAAGAGCCTGAAATATAACTGGCACGATGCGGAAGTTACTGTGCTGGAGGGTGTCTTCGCAAGAGGTGACAGAAAGACGGCAGCAGTGATCAAAGAAGCTTACCGTCTGGGATGTCTGTATGACTCCTGGAGTGATCAGTTTGATAATTACAAATGGATGCAGGCCTTTGAAAATACAGGAATTGATATTGCATTCTATAATCACAGAGAACGTCCGCTGGATGAAGTATTCCCATGGGATTTTATCGACATCGGTGTGACAAAAGAGTTCCTTAAGAGAGAATGGAACCATGCAATGAATGCAGAAGTAACACCTAACTGCCGTATGAAATGTTCCGGCTGTGGTGTTGCACAATGGAAAGGAGGTGTCTGTGTTGAAAATAAGAATTAAATTCCGCAAATATGGGGTGATGCGTTTCATCGGACACCTGGACGTGATGCGTTATTTTCAGAAAGCAATCCGGCGTGCAGAGATCCCGATCGCATTTACAACCGGATACAGCCCACATATGATCATGTCATTTGCACAGCCGCTTGGAGTCGGTGTGACAAGTGACGGAGAATATTTTGATATTGAGATTACAGAACCAATTGCTTCTGAAAAAGCAGTTGCACAGCTGAATGCTGTGATGGTAGAAGGAATTGAAGTCATCAGCTTCCGAGAGATTTCATCGGATAAGAAAGCAAGTGGTATGACGATCGTAGCTGCTGCAGATTATAAAGTAACATTCCCGGAGACGTTCCAGCATGCAGAAGAGATCCGTATACTTCCAGAAAGCTGGAAAGAGAAAGTGGATACGTTCATGGCACAGCCTGAGATTGTTGTATTAAAGAAAACAAAGCGTAGTGAAAAAGAAGTAGATATCAAACCAATGATCTATAAGATATCTGCGCTGGATGATGGTATCTATATGTATCTTGCAACCGGAAGTGAGCAGAATCTGAAACCGGATCTGGTAGCGGAAGCATTCTTAAAGTTTGCAGGTGAAGATCCGGAGACAACACCGGTGCATATTCACAGAATAGATGTGTATGCTAAGAATCCGGAAGCGAAAGACGGACAGACAGAGTTTGTTACTCTGGAAGACCTCGGAAAAGATATTTTATAAAATTAGAATTCCATCCATCTGACAGGAGTGATAAAATATGAGTAAAAAGGAAGTAAAGACAAATGCAATGCGTATGCTAGACCGTGCCAGGGTGTCCTATACGTATGAAGAGTATGAATGCGATGACTTCACAGACGGTATCCAGACAGCAGATAAGCTCGGATATGATCATGCGCTTGTCTATAAAACACTGGTTACAACCGGGAAGACCGGGAATTATTATGTATTTGTAATCCCGATCGAGGCAGAGATTGATTTTAAAAAAGCAGCGAAAGTAGTCGGTGAAAAGTCACTGGAAATGCTGCATTTAAAAGACCTGACGAAAGTAACGGGATATGTACGCGGCGGCTGTACAGCCATCGGTATGAAGAAACAGTTTCCGACTGTGATCCAGGAGGATGCAAAAGAACTGGAATATATGCATGTCAGTGGCGGTAAGCTTGGTATGCAGATCCGTCTTGCACCTCAAGATCTTCAGAAAGTCGCAAAAGCCGAATTTGCTGATGTGATCAGACAGTAAGAGGATAGTTTTCCGACAGGATTATAGATAAAATATTTTCCGGAATCTGATTAATGTATGTATATTTATGCAGTACTTCTAAAAATGAATCCTTATTTTTCTGCATATTAACACATTATTGCATTGAAGTGAACGCGAAAATGATGTAAGATAAATGCAGTTATGTTGTTATAAACAAAAGACAAAATTCATTTTTATGAAAATACTTGTTTGGAGGAATACGAAAAGAATATGAAAAAAGTTGTAAAATTTGGTGGTAGTTCGCTTGCAAGTGCCGAGCAGTTTAAAAAAGTAGGTAACATTATCAGAAAAGAGGAATCCAGAAGATATGTCATTCCATCCGCACCTGGTAAACGTACGCCGGATGATACAAAAGTAACAGACATGTTATACAGCTGTTATGGACAGGCTATCCTTGGAGAAGATGCTGAGAAAGATTTTGAAGAGCAGTTAGAAGCAATCAAAGAAAGATATAACAGTATCATCAGAGGACTGAATCTGGATCTGAGCCTGGATGAGGAATTTAAAACAATCCGTACAAACTTCAGCAAGAAGATTGGCCGGGATTACGCTGCTTCCCGTGGAGAATATCTCAACGGTATCATCATGGCTGCATATCTTGGATATGAATTTATTGATGCTGCAGAAGTAATCGTTTTTGATGAAAATGGTAATTTTAACGGAGACAAGACACACGAAATCCTTTCCGCAAGACTGGAACAGACAGAACGTGCCGTTATTCCTGGATTCTATGGTGCAAAGCCGGATGGAAGCATCCAGACTTTCTCACGTGGCGGATCCGACATCACAGGTTCAATCGTTGCAAAGGCAGTACATGCCGATATGTATGAGAACTGGACAGATGTATCAGGTTTCCTGATTGCAGATCCAAGAATCATCAAAAATCCAAAACCAATCGATGTAATTACATATAGAGAACTGCGTGAGTTATCCTACATGGGAGCAACCGTTCTTCACGAAGATGCCATTTTCCCGGTACGTAAAGAAGGAATCCCGATCAATATCCGTAACACCAATGCACCGGAAGATAAGGGAACACTCATCGTAGAAGATACCTGCAGAAAACCTCGTTTCACAATCACAGGTATTGCAGGAAAGAAAGATTTCGCATCTATTACGATTGAAAAAGCAATGATGAACTCTGAAGTCGGATTCTGCCGCAAGGTTCTGGAAGTATTTGAGAACAATCACATTTCCATTGAACATATGCCGTCTGGAATCGACACTATGACTATCTTTGTTCATAGAGATGAGTTCGAAGAAAAAGAACAGGATGTCATTGCCGGAATCCACAGAGCAGTAGAGCCGGATTTCCTGGAACTGGAATCAGATCTTGCTCTGATCGCAGTCGTAGGAAGAGGTATGCGTGCTACACGCGGTACTTCCGGACGTATCTTCGCAGCACTTGCACATGCAAATGTTAACGTAAAAATGATCGACCAGGGATCCAGTGAGCTCAATATTATCATTGGTGTCAGAAGTCATGATTTTAATGCTGCAATCAATGCAATTTACGATATCTTTGTAAATACAATGATTTAATCATTCGTTTACTAACTGTATCCGCTGACCAGAGTCAGCCGGACAGTTAGATTAATTAAAAATTGGGGAGGCTTTTATTAGCTATGAATATTATGTTTTTTCTAAAGCCGAAAAGCGATCTGGCCTACATCTATGATTATCACACATTACGCCAGGCTTTGGAGATTATGGAATATCACAAATACTCCTGTGTACCGATATTAAATAAAGAGGGGAAATATATCGGATCTATCACAGAAGGAGATCTTTTATGGTCGCTGAAAGAACTGAACATCTTTAATATCAAAGAAGCAGAATCCATCAGTATCATGAAGATCAAACGCCGTGTCGATTATCAGAGTGTCACTGCTGAATCGAACATGGAAGATCTGATCGGCCGTGCAATGGAACAGAATTTTGTACCGGTCATTGATGATCAGGAACATTTTATTGGTATTATTACCAGAAGAGATATTATTGGTTATTGTTATGATAAATTGAAAGAATGTGGAGAACAAGATGATCATTGATTTTCATACGCACATATTTCCAGACAAGATAGCCGGGCGTACGCTCGACTATCTTTCTAGTATTATAAATTCCAGACCGTTTGCGCCTGGTTCTTATACCGGACTTCGTGCTTCCGGCGAACAGGCGGGCGTGGATATATCTATTGCGCTCCCTGCCGTGACAAAAGTATCACAGATTGATTCTGTCAACCGTTTCGCTTCCAGATACCTGGAAGGTCCTGTGATTTCCTTTGGCGGAATACATCCGCAGGCTTCTAATTACAAAGACATCTTACATGATATCAAAAGCATGGGATTAAAAGGGATCAAATTACATCCGGATTATCAGGACACTTATTTTGACGATATCCGCTATGAACGGATCATTGACCGTGCCTCCGAACTGGGGCTGATTACCGTTGTTCATGCCGGAGCCGATCCAAAATGTCCGGATGATGTACACTGCACACCTCAGATGGCACGTAAAGTAATTGATGAAGTAAGACCGGAAAATCTTGTACTTGCCCATATGGGAGGTCTCGTAATGTGGGATGAGGTCGAAAAATATCTGGTAGGACAGGATGTATATTTTGACACTGGAGTCGTACTGGACCGCATGCCACAGGAACAGTTTATCCGAATGGTACGCAGTCATGGTGCTGACCGCATTTTATTTGGAACGGATTCACCATGGGCAGATCAGAAAAACTTTGTAACGATATTAAATTCTATGCCGCTTACATCTGATGAGAGAGAAGCGATATTTTCCGGAAATGCCATGAAGCTGCTTGGTCTGTAAGGATAATTTTATTGTTTTTTCGGCTTAAAATCGTCTGGGTGAAAAAAATAGCAAAAATATAAAAATTATTTCCAATAACACTTGATTTTTCAAAAATCATATGCTATTATCTTCTAGTATGCCGCACAGCGAGGTTGAAGTTCTGCTGAAATCATCAGTCAGACACCGTAACTGGCGAGTAATGATAATAGGAGGTGCCATATGTACGCAATTATAGCAACAGGTGGTAAACAGTACAAAGTAGCCGAAGGCGATATCATTAAAGTAGAGAAACTTGGTGTAGAAGCTGGAGAAACTTTTACATTTGACCAGGTTCTTGCAGTAAGTGACAACGGATTAAAAGTTGGTAACCCAACAGTTGAAGGTGCAACAGTTGAAGCTTCTGTAGTTGAGAACGGTAAAGCTAGAAAAGTTATCGTTTACAAGTACAAGAGAAAATCTGGATACCACAAGAAAAACGGTCACAGACAGCAGTATACTGCAGTTAAGATTGAAAAAATCAACGCTTAATATTGGAGAGCATCCATGATTCATGTAACGATCTTTCAGAACAAGTACAAAGAGTGTGTAGGTTTTCAGACAGAAGGACATGCCGAATATGCAGATCCCGGACAGGATATTGTATGTGCCGCTGCTTCTATTCTGGTGATCAACACGATAAATGCAATTGAAGAATTCACGGAGGATGACGCAAGTCTGATTTCCGAAGATGAGTCGGGAATGATTTCCTATCATCTGAATCATCCGTCGAAGGATGCACAGCTTTTGCTGAATACGATGATACTTGGTCTGGAACAGATGGTAGATGATGACAACTATGCAGAATATATTGATTTAACATTCGAGGAGGTGTAACAACCATGATGAAATTAAACCTTCAGTTTTTCGCTCATAAAAAAGGTGTAGGTTCTACAAAGAACGGTAGAGATTCTGAGTCTAAGAGACTTGGTGCTAAAAGAGCTGACGGACAGTTTGTAAAAGCTGGTAACATTCTTTACAGACAGCGCGGAACAAAGATTCATCCAGGAATCAATGTAGGACGCGGCGGTGACGATACATTATTCGCACTCGTTGATGGCGTTGTAAGATTTGAAAGAAAAGGAAAAGATAAGAAACAGGTTTCTATCTATCCAGTAGCTTAATTATGAGTTGAAAAAGTGCGTTGCAATGATTAACTTCTTTCGGTTATGATGCAGCGCGCTTTTTTTAACTTCCGTTTATTTTATATAGATGAAAGGAATACAGTATGTTTGCAGATAGAGCAAGGATATTTATTAGAGCAGGTAAAGGCGGAGATGGACATGTAAGTTTCCGTCGTGAGAAGTACGTGGCGAATGGCGGTCCGGACGGCGGTGACGGCGGACGTGGCGGTGACGTTATATTTGAAGTCGATGAGGGACTGAATACACTTCAGGACTACAGACATAAAAGAAAATTTACAGCAAAAGACGGTGAACAGGGCGGAAAGCGCAGATGTCATGGTGCAGACGGTGAAGATATTGTCCTGAAAGTTCCAGAAGGAACCGTTATCAAAGAATCAGAATCCGGAAAAGTCATTGCAGATATGTCCGGAGATAACCGCAGACAGATCATCTTAAAGGGTGGTAAAGGCGGCCTTGGAAATCAGCATTTTGCAACTGCAACCATGCAGGTTCCAAAATATGCGCAGCCTGGCCAGCCTGCAAAAGAATTATTCGTAGATCTGGAATTAAAAGTCATTGCAGACGTAGGGCTTGTAGGTTTCCCAAATGTTGGTAAATCTACATTCTTATCCCGTGTAACGAATGCACAACCGAAGATTGCAAATTACCATTTTACAACTTTGAACCCGAATCTTGGAGTTGTTGACCTCCCAGATGCACCGGGATTTGTCATTGCAGACATTCCTGGACTAATCGAGGGTGCTTCTGAGGGAGTGGGACTGGGCCATCAGTTCCTCCGTCACATTGAACGTACCAAATTGATGATCCATGTAGTAGATGCAGCTGGTACAGAAGGACGTGATCCGGTCGATGATATCTATAAGATCAACAATGAGTTGAAAGCTTATAATGCTGATATCGCCAATCGTCCGCAGGTAATTGCTGCCAATAAGATCGACGCGATTTATACAGAAGATGATCCGGTTCAGCGTCTGAAAGATGAATTTGAACCACAGGGTGTCAAAGTATTCCCAATTTCCGGCGTTACCGGACAGGGAATCCAGGAATTACTTTACTATGTATCGAACGAGTTACAGCATCTGGATCAGGAAACAATCGTATTCGAACAGGAATATTTCCCAGAAGAGGAGATTCCAATGAACGATCTTCCATATACGGTTGAAAAAGAAGATGATATATATGTAGTAGAAGGACCGAAGATTGAGAAAATGCTCGGTTATACTAATCTGGATTCCGAAAGAGGATTTGCATTCTTCCAGAAATTCCTCAAAGAATCTGGTATTCTGGAGCAATTAGAAGAGGCTGGAATTCAGGAAGGTGACACAGTACGTATGTATGGTCTGCAGTTTGATTATTATAAATAATATGTGTAGACATTAGAATAAAGGAGAAAGAAATGACAACAAAACAGAGAGCTTATTTAAAAGGTCTTGCCATGAATCTGGAACCGATTTTTCAGATTGGTAAAAACAGCATGACACCGGAAGTTACAAAAGCAATCCAGGAAGCCCTGGATGCAAGAGAGCTGGTTAAGATCAGTGTCCTGAAAAACTGCGCTGACGATCCACGTGCCATCGCTGAAGTAATTGCCGAGCGTACACGTTCCCAGGTTGTCCAGGTTATCGGCAAGAAAATCGTATTATACAAAGAAGGTAAAGACAAACACAAGAAGATTGAACTGCCAAAATAAATTCAGGTAGGAGATTCGATTCAAATGAAAATAGGAATCATGGGAGGAACATTTGACCCGATCCATAACGGTCATTTAATGCTTGGCCATGCCGCTTTTAGGGCATTTCACCTTGACAAGATATGGTTTATGCCAAACGGAAACCCTCCCCACAAAAAAAGTTCTACAATAAAATCAAGTGCACAGGACCGGATGGAAATGACACGCCGCGCGATTGCGCCTTATCCGGAATTTGAATTACAGCCATATGAAGCATTACGCCAGGAGGTTTCCTGTTCTTATCAGACAATGGAATACTTTCATGCGCAGTATCCGGATGATGAATTCTATTTTATCATAGGTGCCGACTCTCTTATGGCAATTGAAAGCTGGGTTCATCCGGAACGCTTATTTCCAACCTGTACGATTCTTGCCACCTATCGTGATGAGATCCGCACAAAAGAAGCTATGCTTGAACAGATCAGACATCTGAATCAAAAATACCATGCGAAGATCCTGCTGCTTGAGACATCCCTCATGCCGGTATCTTCCCATGAGCTCCGTGCGAAGATGAAAGCAGGAGTGCCGGTTGAAGCATATATCCCGGCTTCTGTAGAAACTTATATTCAGGAACAGAATTTATACAAAAAAGAAGGAAAAGAGTAATGGATGACAAGATTTTGAAATTACAGCATACATTAAAAAAAGAACTCGATGAAGATCGTTATCAGCATACCCTCGGAGTGATGTATACCTCTGCATCTATGGCCATGCGTTATGGCGCAGACGTTACACAAGCGCTTTTAGCCGGTTTACTCCATGACTGCGCAAAATGTATCCCTGGTGATAAAAAAATCCATCTCTGCGAAAAATACGGCCTTCCTGTATCAGATGTAGAATATGAAAACCCAGGTCTTTTACATGCCAGACTTGGTGCATATCTTGCAGAAAAAAAATATCATATTCATGACCGGGAGATTATCCATGCAATCAGCAGTCATACAACAGGACGTCCTGGTATGTCTCTCCTGGAAAAGATTGTCTATATTGCAGATTATATCGAACCCGGAAGAAGAGAACTTCCAAATATGAAAGAAGTCCGACCTCTGGCTTTTACAGATATTGATCAATGCCTTTACCGCATTCTGGAAGATTCCCTGGTATATCTTAATAGCAGGAATATCTCTGTAGATCCTATGACACAGAAAACTTACGATTATTATAAAAACGAACTAAAAAAGGAGGCATAATCCTATGAATCAGGCGAAAGAAATGGCACGTATTGCATTTGAAGCGCTGGAAGATAAGAAAGGAGAAGATGTCTGTGCAATTGATATCTCATCCGTATCCGTTCTTGCAGATTACTTCGTAATTGCAAACGGAAACAGTGACAGCCAGGTACGTGCACTTGTTGAAAACGTAGAAGAGAAGATGCATAAAGCCGGCTATGCCGCAAAAGAAACCGAGGGACACAGAAGTGGCGCCTGGGTTCTGATCGATTTTGGCGATATCATTGTTCACATCTTTGATAAAGAGAACCGTCAGTTCTATAATCTGGAGCGTATCTGGAGTGACGGAAGAAAAATTAATGATGTAAATGAATTATAATTCTATAAAAACATCATATGCATAACACAAAAGCATCATATGATATAATATGTTATTCATATATCATTCATCCGGGTATTATACTTCGTAGAATGATATATGAATATTTTTTATTATATTGTATGATGCTTTTAAAATAAAATATTCTAATTAAAATTTAATTTGATATCTAATTGAAAAACCGGAAAACGCCTATTACTTTCCCCATAATCTGCACATCTTTTACAATGATCGGCTCCATGGTATCATTTTCCGGCTGCAGTCTGTATATTCCTTCTTCTTTAAAGAATCTTTTTACAGTTGCTCCATCTTCAACCAGTGCAACTATCATCTCACCGTTGTCCGCAACAGAAGTCTGTTCTACAAGTACGTAATCCCCATCCAGGATTCCTGCATTGATCATGCTTTCTCCATGTACCTTTAACATAAATGTCTGCTTATTCGGCATATATTCCATCGGAACAGGGAAGTAGTTCTCGATATTCTGTTCTGCAAGAAGTGGTTCCCCTGCAGCAACATGCCCTATGATCGGAACATTTACCATTTCACGACGATTAAAATTAAACGAATCATCCAGAATTTCAATTGCACGTGGTTTTGTAGGATCCCTTCTGATGTAACCATTTTTTTCAAGAGTCTCAAGATGAGAATGAACAGAAGAGGTCGACTTCAGATGTACCGCCTCGCAGATATCTCTGACTGAAGGTGGAAATCCTCTTTCCAGTATCTGTGATTTTATATATTCTAGTATTTCCTGCTGTTTTGCACTTATTTTACCCTGTGCCATATGTATACCCTCCTTAAAATTTTCTTTCCGATGGATGTGTATACTTTATTTTACCATAGTACAGCAAAAAACGCAAACAGATGTTTAGAAAATATGTTCGAAAATCTTGTTGACAAACGTTTGTTCTGTGTATATAATAGCAGTATAGAGAACAAACGTTCGCAATTGATGAATTTCCGCGTAATCTGTCGTTTTTAGTAGAGGATGTCATCAATCGATACTCTTTCACATATTCATATCATTGAGGAGGGCATTTATATGAACAGAGAAAACAAACCATCTGGTAACAGCAATAACAAAAATCACAAAAACATACCACAAAAGAACAGCAGACGTAAAAAGAAAGCAGCATATAAACTTGCCGGCATACTCTTAACAGTCATAATTGTTATCGCATTAAGTGTTTTTCTCAGCGACCGACTGGTGAGTGCACATGACAATGCCGGCAGTCATTCATCCGACAGACCAAAGTATTATAAAAGTATTCAGATCAAAGCCGGCGATACGTTATGGCAGATTGCAGAGCAGAATATGTCTAATGAATATGATTCCATTACGGATTATATCTTAGAAGTAAAGCGGATCAATAATCTTGCATCAGATAACATTCAGTCAAGTCAGTATCTGATGATTCCATATTATAGTATGTAGGAATATGGAGCCAATATTGTTTATCCCAAATATTACAAAATATAAAGTAACAGTATAAAATAACAGTAGTACAAAAACTGATACACAAAATAAAAGCTGAAACACTTACATAATAGCAGCTTACATCCGAGGCAATGAATGAAAAAAGTAGTTCATTGCCGATTTCTAAGTGATTTCAATCTATACGACAAATACCAATTTTTCCAATAGATATAGACGTACTCACGCATATCTGCTATAATTATATTGATTTTCGGGTTCATTGCCGATTTTCGAAATCACAAAATTTTGTTGTATTTTTATCTTTTATTGATTACTTATTTTATTTTCATACTATTTATTTTATGATCTACGATTTATAAATGGAGGTTTCTTATACTTATGATTGACTATTCATCCGATAATACAGCCAGCACGGCTACCAACAAAGTTCATACATATCATGAAAAAAATCAAATTGACCAGACACTTCGTTTGCGTGAAGTTTTAAAATCGTTGCCACCTTTTGTTAAGGACTATTTTCGTGCAATGGAACCAAAATCATCCGTCCGTACACGTATCAGCTATGCTTACGATATCCGTGTGTTTTTTCATTTTCTTTTGGAAAATAATCCTGTATACAAGAATTATACTCTGGACCAGTTTACGCTTCAGGATCTGGAAAGTCTGGAACCTGTTGATATTGAGGAATATCTGGAATACCTGAAGGTTTATAAACGCGATGATGACGGCGAACTTATTACCAATGGTGAAAAAGGCCTTGCCCGGAAAATGTCGGCACTTCGAAGTTTTTATGGATATTATTACAAACACCGTATGATTCAGAAAAACCCGACTCTTTTAGTCGACATGCCAAAACTACACGATAAAGCAATTATACGTCTGGATACAGATGAAGTTGCTATGTTACTGGAATTTGTGGAATCTGCAGGTCAGCATTTGTCCGGTCAGGCTCTTGCATATTATAAAAAAACCCGTGAACGGGATCTTGCAATATTGACACTTTTACTTGGTACAGGAATCCGTGTCTCTGAATGTGTAGGACTTGATCTGAAAGATGTTGATTTTAAGAACAATGGAATTATGGTAACCAGAAAAGGTGGCAGCCAGATGGTTGTATATTTTGGCGATGAAGTTGCCAAAGCTCTTCAGAATTACATAGAAGGTGATCGAAAAGCTACTACGCCCCTCTCCGGCCATGAACAAGCTCTGTTTTTATCCACGCAGCGCAAACGCATGGGTGTCCAGGCGATTGAAAATATGGTCAAAAAATATGCCCGTCAGGTTACTCCTAATAAAAAAATCACCCCCCATAAGCTGCGTAGTACCTATGGTACTTCCCTTTATAAGGAAACTGGTGATATTTATCTGGTTGCCGATGTCCTCGGGCATAAAGACGTTAATACAACGAAAAAGCATTATGCTGCCATTGACGATCACCGCAGACGCGTTGCTGCATCTGCCGTAAAATTGCGTGAATTATAAGCTAAAACAATATATCATCACTGCCCTCTCTGCCAACTCAATTTACCGCAATACACAACTTCCTTTATATATTATTTGTCTTCAAAAACTTCTGGGCTGTCAGATATTCATAAGAATTAAAATTCCTGTAATTAATATCTGACAGCCCAGAGGTTTTACATTATTTACTATTTATTTACTTTTTAAGATAGTTTTTAAGAGTTTTACATCTCTCTTTCATCTATACTTTGTTATAATTATAATTTCGGATCGGTTATGCTCTCTCTTAATGTTACCAGCTGTTCAATTGCTTCTGCTGTTCCATCAATACCAAGGATTGAGCTGTCAAGACAGATATTATAACTTTCTGCAGCTCCCCATTTTTTGTTGCTGTAATAATTATAATAGCTGGAACGTCTTTTGTCTGTTTTCTTAATAAGTTCTTTTGCTTTTGCATCTGTCAGGTCATAGATTCTTGCGATTCTGCGGATACGTGCATCCATATCTGCATGTATAAATACACTCAATACGTTGCTATATTCTTCCAATGCATAATCTGCACATCGTCCTACAAGGATGCACGGTCCTTCATCCGCAATCTTACGGATTGTGTCAAACTGTGCCAGGAATATCTTATGGTTGATTGGCATATCTGTATAACTTGAAGATGGATATCCAAATGAGTAAGAATCCATTACCAGTGAATAGAGAAAGCTATTCGTCGGTTTTTCATCATGTGTTTCAAACAATTCTTCGCAGATACCACTTTCTTTTGCAGCTCGTTCTAACATTTCCCTGTCATATAACTTAATTCCCAGATCTTCCGCAACCTTATATCCTATCTGGCGGCCTGCACTTCCATATTCCCTACCGATCGTAATAATTGTATTCGTTTTTGCCATATAAATCACGCTCCTAAAAATAGTATGTGTATATTATACAGCAAACTTAGATAAATGTATAGAATTTTCGCATAATTTAACAACATTTATTCCTTAGTCTGTCTAATAATTCAGAGAAGTATTCCGGAAGTGGTGCATTTACTTCCAGATATTCTCCTGTTCTTGGATGTATTACCCCTAATGTCTTCGCATGCAGTGTCTGTCCCTGAAGTCCTTTAAACGGACATTTCTTCGGTCCATATACTTCATCTCCCACCAAGGGATGCCCGATGCTGGCCATATGTACACGGATCTGATGTGTACGACCGGTTTCAAGCTGGCATTGAATATAAGTATACTCTCCAAAACGCTCTAATACTTTATAATGTGTCACTGCATTCCGTCCGTTCTTACAATGCGTACTCATCTTTTTCCGGTCCGTCGGATGTCGTCCGATTGCTGCATTGACCGTCCCTGAATCTTCTTTTATGTTGCCGTGAACGATTGCTACATAGATTCTCCGGATAGAATGTTCTTTCAGCTGCTCCGACAGACTCTGATGTGCCATATCATTTTTACATACAACCAGTGATCCGGTCGTATCCATGTCAATCCGGTGGACGATTCCCGGACGCATACATCCATTAATTCCAGAAAGTTCATTACCACAATGATACATCAATGCATTGACAAGTGTTCCAGAATAATGTCCGGGTGCAGGATGCACAACCATCTGTTTTGGTTTGTTGATCATGATCAGATCTTCATCTTCATACAGAATATCTAATGGAATGTCTTCAGGCTCTATATCCGGCTCTTTTGCCTCTGGCATAGTTACTTCTACCCTGTCTTCAAAAGAAAGCCTGTAATTGGATTTTACAGGCTTCTGATTGACTTTCACATATTCCTCTTTGATTAATTTCTGTATATAAGATCTCGATCTGTCTTCTAACTCTTCTGAAAGATAGCGGTCCAGACGCTGCCCCTCTGTATTATGATCGATGAAATACTCTTTCAAGTTCTTCCTCCTTATAATAAAACAAAACTAATACTATCAGCAAAAATGCTGCAACTGTTACATAGATATCCGCAACATTAAAAATCGGGAAATTGATCAGTTTAAAATAGAAAAAATCAACTACGTAATTCAGTCTGATGCGGTCAATACAATTACCAAATGCTCCAGACAGGATCAATACTGCACAAATACGAAGCGGCAGATACTTTTTTTCCATCGGAACCTTCCCATAAAACCATATTACAACAAGCGAGATTACTAGCACGCTGATGTAAAAAAAGATTCTCTGATTCTGAAACAGGCCAAATGCAGCTCCTCTGTTTTCCAGATATTCCAGTTGGAATACATTCCTGATCAGGACATACGCTGATTGTCCTTTTAGTTGCTGTACAACGATTTGTTTGGTAAACTGATCCAGAAAGACTAATATACATACACTAACAACGGCCATCATATAGTGTCTGATACGACCGTTTTGCTTATTGCTATTTTCAATACTCATACGCTTTCATACTCCTCGACATGCTACTATATAATCTGACATTTCTATGATCAGATATATTTACGAACAGAGACCATATAGCGTCCCTTTTTTGTTTCTGACAGAATTCCCTGATAAGATATTCTTCCTGTTTTTCTTACAGAAATGATGTCGCCATCTTTCAGACGGTATCCATTACTGGTAATTAATTTTCCATTTACAAATACATTTCCTGCTTCAATCTGTGGTGTGATCTTACTTCTGGAAACCGGATACGCAAGCGCAAGTACACTGTCCAGACGGATCGATGATACGGTTCCCTTTAATTCTTCATACCGTGGTTCATAATCCATCGCAAACTGGTCACTCAGTGCCGTCTTTATATTTGTATGGCGGATCTTTGTCAGATTATCCATGACATACTCCACCATTTCTTCTTTTACAAATATAACTGCTCTCTGGTCTTCAACAATAATATCACCTATTTTGCACCTTTCAATTCCAAGATTCATCAGTGCTCCAAGATAGTCTCTGTGATTTAATTCTTCCGCAAAACGCTTGTTAGCCGGCGTGACTTCTATTGTCCGAACAGGATATTCGTAATCATAATAAAGAGCATCAGGTAGAAATACAGCCATCTGACGCTCTGATAAGTCATAGCCACCGTATGTCTCGTATTGAGATAAAAACATATCTTTCGGTGTCGTATGAAGAATATTCAATTCATTCAAATTAAGAAAGTCAGAAAATACAACGATTCCTCTGTTATATGCCAGCCGTGATAACTCTATCAGCCGTTTCTGCAACATACTTTCTTCTTTATTCATAATTAAAATCTAGACCTCATAGACGAAGAATCCAGGGATGTATTAAGAAGATCCTGTAAATCTCCGGAAATATCTACATTTGTAGGTGTTACCAGGAATATGTAGTTTGAAATCTTCTGAAGATTTCCACTAATTGCAAATGTAGCACCTGAAGTAAAGTCAATGATACGCTGTGCAATTTCAAGATCCAGACCTTCCAGATTCAGGATTACTGTGCGTCCGCTAAGTAATGTCTCTGTAATTTCTCTTGAATCTTCTACAGAAGTTGGTTTAATCACACAGACTTCCATATTAACAGTCCTTCTTGCAGGCTGGCGCATCGGAGTTACTTTATTATTAGAGAATGAAGATTTTGCTTTTGCTGATCCATGATCTTCTTCTTCGTATTCTTCCGTTTCCCTTTCTACTTCTTTTTTCGGTCTGTGGAAGAAACTTCTCTTTGGTTTCTCTTCATACTCATCTTCATATTCGTCATCATCGAAGAAATCATCATCATCAAAATCGTCTTCTCCGTCATCTAACTTCATGATATTTAAGAACTTATCTAAAACACCCATTTTTTAATAAATCTCCTATCTTCCGTTTATACTTGCTGCGTGTAGTCACGCGCTCCAAAAATTCCGGTTCCTACACGGACCATAGTGGCCCCTTCTTCTATGGCAACCTCATAATCATTTGTCATACCCATAGAAAGAATGCTCATAGTAATATTATCAATGTTTTTCGCTGCTATGTCAACAGATAATTTCCGTAATTCCGCAAAAATCGACCTGTTTTCTTCCGGATTCTCCACAAATGGTGCAATTGTCATCAATCCTTTTACCCGGATATGTGAAAATTTTGAAATCTGTTCAACAAACTCCGGAACCTCTTCTGGCATGAGCCCGAATTTACTTTCTTCTTTTGCTACATTTACTTCAATCAAAACATTGGCTGTCACATTATGCTTTTCTGCTTCTTTATCTATCGTTTCTGCCAGACGGATAGAATCTACTGAATGGATCAGATCTACTTTATCAATAATGTATTTTACCTTGTTCCGCTGCATATGGCCGATCATATGCCAGTGAATATCTTTTGGCAGGACTTCATACTTTGATGCCAGCTCCTGTGCTTTATTTTCTCCATTTACGCGAACACCGAGCTCATATGCCTCCTGAAGCATTTCCACTGGTTTTGTTTTGCTTACTGCAATCAGTGTTACTTCTTCCCTCTTTCTTCCGGCGCGGTCACACGCTGCCTGGATATTTTCCTCGACTTTTTCAAGATTTTCTTTTAACATATATTACCACTCCTTTTTAAGATACCACATCGCCCTCATGGACATCTTTTCCATTTAAAGCAATGTGATCATAATTTGACAGTCCATAATTATCGCCATTTTGTATAATATAATACTCATCACTTTCGCACAGAATCTGTATCTGTCTGAACACAGCATAACCACGATTAATGTTATAAACACCTTTTAGTTTTCTGGTTTTTTTAATTTTATAGCTGTCTTCAGAATCTGGTTTGCGAAGTGTTGTATTTTCTTTAAAATCATCTTTACTTACATATACCAGTCCATTGATGGCATCCCGGTAATAAATGTTAATGGACTGAAATTCTGCATGTTCTTTTCCGGTGTCAACCAATACTCCGGTAGCATTGCTATTCCCACCCTGTGTCAGATAGTCGTCCGGAATCACATAAAAACTTTTTGTTGTAACAGCCGATTTTGGAATTTTAAGTCCCGACTGGTCCTCTAAAACTAATTCTACATCCACAAAACGGTCTTGCGCATAACGTACCATAGAATTGTCAAATGTCAGATAACCAAGATACGATCCATTGACCTTTTTTACAGAAAATACAGCTGTCATCGTCTCATTATCTTTCGGGAACCTCACCTGTACACTCAATGCATCCTTTAATTCTTTTGCAGTCTGCTTTCCAAGCGGCACGATTAAGGTCCAGTCATCATCACTGACAATTTTATATACCGGATCACCGGATTTGATCTTTGTATTATTTTTCTGCTCTGTTTTGTTATAATTTTTTTTACTCAACATTTCCGGTGTCACATCAGCCGGTTTTATATTCTCAAATCCATCGGTTGAGTACAGAATAATTCCATCCGCTTCTGCAGAATAAATTGCAAGCCCGTCGGTATCCGAATCCACCATCTGAGCCAGCTGCTCTTGCTTGCTCTGATTTGACTTGCCATCCAGTATACTGTCGATAGAACTGCGAAGTGTATAGATATCACTAAAACTTTCATCTGCATAATTTTCACAAAATGTCTGTGTCTTCTGTCGGATCGAGTCCTGCTCTGCAGATGTAAGTTTCTGTGTCTTTTTTTTGTTCTCCTCAAATTGAAGTTTTTGATCTGAGAGAGCATAAACTTCAGTTTTCGCACCCACTTTACTTCCTTCTGATACGAAATAATTCACATATCCCTTTCCATCCGAACGTATGACGGTTTCATTACGCAATGCCAGTCCTGTATACGTACTATCCCGCAAAATAGACCCTTCTCTTACCTCATAAACGGATATATGTTGTGCTGTCAGATATAATAATACTGTCATCACAAGATAAATAAATACAACACCAAAAATAATAATTCCTATATTAACATGCTTTTTCTTCTGGTACACCTTTATATTGGATGCATCATTTCCAGTCAAAATTCATAGCCTCCTGTTCTGTACTCATTTACTCCAATAAAATTATTCTAATAATTTTAAAGCAGCGCCATCCAGATAGTGAAACCTCTTTCCCTGATAGCTGTCCGCTGTCTCCATCATCAAAAAAAACTCATCCCGCAGCTTCCACCAGCTGGTATTCCAATTGCAGAATACCGCATCTTTTTCCGGAATACGGCTAAACAAACGCTCAACTGCTATATCTGGCTTCAGATATTCCAAAAATAACATTAACCGCTGCAAATATTCTTCTTTTGAGCATAGCGTTATTGTACCATTTTCATACGCTTCGCACAACTGCGTGTTTTTTGCAATATACAAAGAATGTACTTTTACAATCTGGATTGGAAGTGCAGACAAAATCTTTGCAGTTTCTATCGCGTCAATCGTTTCATCTGATGGAAGATTCAAAATAACATGTGTACATATCTCAAACGAATATCTGCTGATACGAAGAACTGCATCGATGAACTCAGCCAATCCATGCCCACGTGATATGTGTTCTAATGTACGGTAATTAACCGTCTGTAGTCCAAGCTCTATGGTAATCTGTATTCCGGTTCTTCCCCGTATTTCATCCAGGACATCCAGATAATCTTCCCTGATACAATCAGGTCTGGTAGAAATTGCAATTTCCACAATATCCGGAACCTTTGCCGCCTCTTCCATATATTTACGGAATTTTTCAAGTGGCAGAAATGTATTGGTATAATTTTGAAAATAAGCAATAAACTTATGTGCATGATAACGCCGTTCAATATATGTCCTTGTTTTCTCCAGTTGTTCTGCCACCGGTACACTCTGTTCCATTGCTTCGAATCCGGTTCCATTTTCCGCACAAAAAGAACATCCTCGACCTGTAATTCTGTTCGGACAGGTTACCGGCAGATTAACCGGAAGCTTATATACTTTCTCGCCATATCTTTTTTTTAGATAATCCGAATACGGATAATATCGTTCATTTTCAGCCATTATTTTATTCCTTTCAAAAATAGTGTATATTAATTCCCACTTCTGTTCATACTGATAGCAGAAGATAAAAGGAGGATACTTACATGAAATGGTTTGATAATACGGCACTTACACTTGTTATCATCGGTGCACTTAACTGGCTTCTGGTAGGGGTATTCCGTCTCGACCTGGTAGCCCTTATCTTCGGAAATCTGACCTGGATTTCCCGCATTATCTATACTTTAATTGGTTTATGCGGGCTTTATCTGATCAGCCTTTATGGAAGAATAAAAAGTTCGTCCTAAAAAAGGGGTATCCGTTATCAGGATGCCCCTTTTCAAATTTTTTATTCTGGAATTGCTTCTACGATTGCCGTCATATCTTTATATAAGAGAGACTTGGTATCTGCATTCATCACAATAGAAATATATGGATGATCATCCTCTTCTGTCAACAGGATCAGACAGTTTCCTGCTAAATCCGTAGTTCCGGTTTTTCCACCAATTACAGTTACATTATCCGGCTTTGCGGCCTCTCCGGTGGCATAAAAGTTCGTCGGCTCCCATGTTACACTCCGGACGGTTCCATCACTGCCTTTAATATTGACTGTATGTGATTTCGCACGGATAATTTTTACAAAATCATCATGCTTGATACACTCATTAAATATCAGGTAAAGATCATAAGCTGTTGTATAATGATTATCGTTATGTAACCCATTTGAATTAACGAAATGTGTTCCGGTTGCCATCAGTTTTTTTGCTTCTTTATTCATCATGTCTGCAAATGCTTCTTCGCTTCCGGCTATGTAATCCGCAATTGCCACTGCATTATCATTTCCTGAATGAAGTAATAATCCATACAACAGATCTGACAATTTCATCTGATCACCCGCTTTGATTCCGCAAGTCGCCTCATCCGCAGCAAAATTACTTACATCTGCATCCTGAGACACTGTTACGACATCTGACAGATCTGCATTTTCCATTGCTACCAATGCTGTCATAATCTTTGTCGTACTTGCCGGATATACTTTATCAAACATCTGATAAGAAAAGTCTACTTTTCCGTTATCAACATCGAACAGAGCTGCTGAATGTAATGTACCTGTCTCCGTTTTTGTGATTCCTTTCAGATCAACATCATCCGATGCTACACACAGATCTGAAGCAAATAATTTCCCTTTGTATACATTTTTATTATAATTTTCTGTTTCATATTCTGCCACAACACCTTTACTGCCGAAGATATTTCCTACACCAGAACATCCTGTTGTCACAACAGTGGTAAGTGAAAGCATGGCTATCATTTTTGAATATCTACCGATACATCTCACGCCAGTCTAAGTCTCCTCTATCTATTGCTAATATAATAATTTCAGCCGTAGCAAGATTGGTTGCCAACGGGATATTATAGGTATCACACATACGGATAACATCATTCAGATCTGGATCATGAGGCTTTGGATTTGATGGTTCTCTTAAGAAAATCAGTGCGTCAATGTCATTCTGTGCAATCTGAGCCCCAAGCTGTTGCTTTCCTCCTAAAGGACCTGCGAGATATTTATGAACCTTCAAGTTCGTAACTTCTTCTATTAATCTTCCGGTTGTCCCTGTTGCATAAAGATTATGTTTACTTAATATACCTCTATATGCAATACAGAAGTTCTGCATTAATGCTTTTTTCGAGTCATGTGCTATCAGACCTATATTCATTGTCATTCACTCCTTACTGGTATTTTTTCGGTTGTAATCCAACGTTCAAGACAAGTCCTATTCCAATATATAAACTTACAAGAGATGTCAGACCATAGCTGACAAATGGTAATGGAACTCCGGTATTCGGCAAAATTTTAGTAGCAACACCAATATTGATAAAACTCTGTATGCCGATCAGCCCTCCGACACCACAACATATAATTCTTCCTGCAAGGTCTTGCGATCGTATCCCAACTAAGATACATTGTATCACAATTAACAGTAATAACGCAATAATTATACATCCTCCAACAAAGCCTAATTCTTCACCGATGATTGCAAATATAAAGTCCGTCTGAGGCTCCAGTATAAAGTTACCATTCTTTACAGAGGTTGTCGTATTGTTATTCAGTCCTTTTCCGGTAAGTTGTCCAGATCCGATGGCCATAACAGAATTTTTCTGCTGATATGCTTCATCACTTTCATACTTCTCAGGCTCAATAAATGCAAGGATTCTGGCCTGCTGATAATCCTTCAGAATTTTCTGATTTGGCTGGACAACAATGCTTAGAAAAATAACTGCAACCGGTATAAGAATCACCAGAACCGTTCCGATGAATTTATAACTAAGTCCTGCTACATAGATCATCAGGCAGATCATAAGTGCTGTACAAATTGTAGTGGAAAGATTTGGCTCAATTAAAATAAGTGCCAGTGGTATTCCTGCTAATACAGCATACTTTATCAATGTAAATTTATCACTGACCTCTTCTTCATGTTCCATCAGGAACTTAGCAAAAAATATAATAAGTAATATCTTTGCCACCTCTGATGGCTGGAACTGCAGAAAACCAATCTTGATCCATCTGGTTGCACCATTTACATTTTCACCAAAAAGTTTTACTGCCACCAGCATAATGATCGAAAGCACATACAATACCCAGTAAAAGTTTATAATCCACATATAATCAATCAGTGAAACTACGATCATGGCAACCATTCCAATCACTACTCCGAGAATCTGTTTGCTCTGAAGAGATGATTTTGCACTACCTACAACCAGAATACCAATAACTGACAATATTGCTACAAGTGCTACAATTCCGAATTTATAATTTTTTAAATGATATGGTTTAGTAAATCTATGTGATCTCACGTTTCTTCTCCTGCTATTTTTATCACTACTTGTGAACGGGTAATCTCTACTTGAAAATTCTCTTCAGTAATCTCCATATATTTTGAAAGGGTTTCGTACAAATCTTTACAGATGTGTTCATATGCAGATGGAGTACACTGTACCCGGTCTGACACAACCAACGCCTTCAGGCGGTCCTTTGCAATGGACACAGAAGAATTTTTCAACATATCAGAAGCCTCCTAATTCTTCTTGAATGCATGGGAAAGTCTTGAAAAGAATCCTTTTCCTGCCTCCAGGTTCATATAAGGGACTTCCAGACCCATAATACGTTTGCATATGTTCATATATCCAGTTCCGGCTTTTGACTCCATTCCAATTACCGGCTCTCCCTGATTCGTGCCAATTACAACTTGCTCATCGTCCGGAAGAACACCGATCAACGGAATTGAAAGAATCTCTGTCACATCATCAACAGACATCATATCTCCACGTTTTACCATATCCATACGGATACGGTTAATGATCAGATCAATCTGTTTGATGTGGTTTTGCTCCAGAAGACCTATGATACGGTCTGCATCCCTGATAGACGATACCTCCGGTGTCGTAACTACCAGTGCCCGGTCAGCTCCGGCGATGGCATTTTGGAAACCTTGTTCGATTCCCGCAGGGCAGTCCAGAAGTATGTAGTCAAATTCTTCCTTTAGCTCTGCTGTCAGTTTTTTCATCTGTCCAGGCGATATTGCTGACTTGTCTTTTGTCTGTGCGGATGGCAGTAAATAAAGATTTTCATATCTGCTGTCACGGATCAGTGCCTGCTTCAAGCGGCAGCTTCCTTCAATTACATCTACCAGATTATAGACAACCAGATTTTCCATTCCCATTACAACATCCAGATTTCTAAGTCCAAGATCTGTATCGATAATGACTACTTTTTTATCCAGTTTTGATAATCCGGCTCCTATATTGGCAGTTGTTGTTGTCTTTCCAACCCCGCCTTTTCCAGATGTAATTACTATAACTTCGCCCATGAATAACTTCCTCCTATAACTGGTTTTACTTCAATTTCTCCGATACGCAGTCTCTTCGGCTGCATATGAAGTGCTGCGATCACAGCATCTTTACGCCCCGTAGCTCCGGCGATCACGGTTCCATAGATGGTCCCTGTTACAATTACATTGCCCTTGGAGGCAACAGTAGCTCCCTCCTCAATATCACCGATGATCACTATGCTCTGTTCTGATTCCAGAACCTGTCTTCCTCTTAAAGTACCTTTATAGAACTGTCCGTCTCTTTCATGGACTGCTTCCAGACTTTCATCCAGCAGTTTTTTATGGACCTGTTCTGTAACCGTATTTTTTTCAATAATACACAGTATCTTTATATCAGCAGCCGACTCGATTGTCTCCGTCAGCTGCTGTTCTTCTTCTTTTGTGAAAGAACGGCCTTCATATTCCACGATCATCTTTGCATGATTAAAAAACTTTGTTGCTGCCTTAAATTTCCCACTTACATCCTCTAAAAGTTTTTCAAACGGGTGATCCGGATTAAAATATATGGTAATGCCGTATTTGTTACTCTTGATGAGTACAGAGTCTTTCACATAGAATCATCCTTTCTTTTTTTAATCACCAGCACCTGTTCCTGTACTGATACCTGAAGCTTCCCCTGTAATCAGTTCGTCCTCCGGTGTTACCTGATAATAGTATTCCATAACATCATTTCCGACCTCCGCTGCAAATGTTGAACTGTAACCATTCGCAATACGGATTGCAAATGCAATCTCTGGATCATTGCTTGGCGCAAATCCAACAAACAATCCATGGTCCGGATGTGTCTTACTCTGCTGTGCTGTACCCGTTTTTCCGGATAACTGCACATTACTTGCATTCAATTTTGTAAAGATATCTCCATGTTCTGAAGTTACAACTGCCCTCATACCTTCATGCACAGCATTCCACGTACTTGATGATACATCTGTAATCTTATTTTTCACTTCAGGAGTATAATCTTCTACTACATTGCCTTTGCTGTCTGTTACTTTATCAAGAATGCTTAAATTATATACTGTTCCTTCATTAGCAACTGCAGTAATATATCTTGCCAGCTGACTGGTTGTATAGTTATTCGTACCTTGTCCAATCGCAGATAATACTGCGTTATCATCTGAAATCTGTGGTTCTGATTCCGGAATCTCCATGCCGGATGTCGCCCCCAGACCAAATTCCTCTGCATATTTCTGTAATCTCGCAATTCCTCGTTCACTTGAGTAATAATTCTGCGTCGTTTTGTTATCTGTTGTATCTCCGGTTTCCTGTGCTTCACCTGCACTGTTTAACCCAAGTCTGTAACCGACCTCATAGAAGAAATCATTACATGAATGCTGAATTGCCTGCGATACTTTCAAATTACCATGTGCAGATGGATAAATCCAGCATCTTGGATTTGGAGTTACTCTTTTATATACTCCCGCACAGGTAATATACGTATTCGTATCTATCACACCTTCTGTCAATCCTGCGATTGCCGCAAGCGGCTTGTAAGTAGAACCAGGCGCTGTCTTTTCCTGTGTCGCATTATTATAGAATGGACGTGAACTATTCGTAAGCAATTTACTGTAATAATCAGAATCCATAGTATTTGCAAGTTTATTGTTGTCATATCCCGGATAAGATACGCACGCAAGTACTTCTCCGGTCTTCGGATCCGTCGCTACCATAGAACCAGTACAAGGCTCCAGACCAATCTGTCCAGGTGTGATCTGTAATGACTGGATCTTACTACGCATAAAATCATAGGCTGCAACCTTTCCGGCTCTTAACCCATTATACTGCGCCTCATCCATTTCCAGGACTCCCTGTTCATAAAGCATCATACATACCTGACGTCCTGTTATAGTTCCGGACTTGATCATATACCGATATACCAGCTTATCAAAGCTGTTGTCCGTATTGATATAATCCATAATATAGTTCACGATTCCCTGATATACTTCGCTTGAATCCGAATATTGTTCATTCGAATTCACATAATTCTTCAAAAGGGATGTATCTACCCAGTTTTTGGAAATTGCATAATTCAGGTACGTATATACATTAATGGATTCATCTTCTTTCCAGGCTTTATACGTATCATCATTTGTATCAATCGCTTTTGACATCAATACACCGGTTCCATTTGTCAGGACATCCGTTACAAGATAGGTCAGATAAGCCTGTACTTCTTTTGGCTGATCACTGTAAGCAGCAGCCTTTTGATTATTAAAGATATCAGTAAGTGAATTCTTCACCGTTTCTTTTCTGCTGGCAAATAATGACGCAACCTGTTTTTCCGCATCTCCGGCATTCGCATCAGAAAAATGCGTCATATCAAGAACATCATTTCCTATCATTGCATTATATACATCACCAATCGGAATAACCACATCACTTCCGTCATCTACCTTATTACGGTCAAAATCCAGGCTGTTCTGAATCTTAGTGAGTAATACACCCGCCAATTCCTGTTCCAGAATGTTGTATGCTGCTTTCTGAAGGTTTGCATCAATGGTCAGATACAGATCATTTCCTGCTTTCGGCGTTTTTCCTTTTACCGTTTTTATAACCTTACCTACATTGTTAACGTAGAGTTTTTCGCTTCCTTTTTTCCCTTGCAGCTGTGCATCCATGGTTTTTTCAATTCCAGATTTACCAACTGTATCGGTTTTACTGTATTCTTCCTGCTCAGACTCACTCAATGCATCGAACTCTTCCTGGGAAATCTGTCCGGTATAGCCAATGATATTTGCAAAACACTTACTGTCGGTATACTTTCTGAGCGTTTCTTCTTCTACATTGATTCCTGATAATTTGTCAAGATTTTCCATTACATCTGCAACAGTAGCTTCACTGACATCTTCGGCAATTGTTGTTGAGATATACTTCTGATAGCTGTTCAGCCAGATCTGATAACGGATATTGATCAGCTTTAATACCATCGATTTTTCCATATTCTCTTCGTCAATTCCAAATTTCTGCTTGTCTGTGCAAAGATAATGAATCACCTCATCAGCTGTCAGTGCTTTTTGCTTTGCAGACAGCTGATCGATCGTAGCTTTTCCATACACATCTGCAATAAAGCGTAATTTCTGTGTCTCATTTTGAGCAACAAACTGATAATTATTATTGCTGTCAAGAATAATACCAAAGTTATTAATCACGGTATCTCCGTTAGATTCTACCATCTCAATAACTGTCGAAATAGTTTTATTCAGTACTTTGTTCTGCTGTGCGATACTGTCATAAGATCCATTATCTTCAATCGTTACCGAATAAGCCAGTTCATTATAAGCGAGCAGTGTACCATTGCGGTCATAGATATTTCCTCTGGTTCCCTGTATCTCTTTTGTCTTCTGTATCTGCAGTTTATAATCATCGAGATACTCCTGCCCTTTTACAATCTGTAAATAGAATATTCTCTGTACCAGTATGGCTGACGTAATGCAAAACACAACGATCAAGACGAATATTCGAGATTGTACGATTCCTGCAATTCCGGATTTTATCCGTTCCCATAAACTATACAAATTTGCTTGCACTCCTTTGTTCTTCTGCTTCTAGTTTCTTATTAATGTGTAATATAATCTGATAAAGGACTAATGTTACCAGAATCGTGTATACCAGTTCCGGCAGAATTATCTTTCTCAGATACGCTTCAAAAGCAAAGTCCCCCCGTAAAAGATACATACAAAAGTATGTAACCAAGCCATATATCAATTCACTGACTGCAATCAATGCAATCGGTAATTTGACATCATCGTCATAAAAAAGTCTGCGCAGTGATCCATTCATATAGCCGATCACTGCAAAAAGTAATGTGTAAAATCCAAGGGTATTCCCCCAGAACACATCTATCAGGAAGCCAGACACCACACCTACTGCAAGGCCTTCTTTTTTCCCACGCATCAGACCAAGCGAAGACGTAACAATAATCAACAGATTCGGCTTGATCGATGCAAATGATAACTTGTGAAATAGTGTACATTCCATAAGAAAGCAGACTATAATAATAATAAAAGTTATTACTTTTCTTTTCATATATAGTTCTCCTTTACTGACCGTCTCCGGATTCCTGCTTTACAAGCTCATTCTTGGTTGTTGTAATCACAAGTACCTCCTGAAGCTTTGTAAAATCAACCGCAGGCGTAATATATCCCGATCTGGTCAGATTATTAGAATCTACCTTTATATCACTGACATATCCGATAAACAATCCCTGTAGGAACCGGTCGCTGACATGAGAGGTAACAACCTGCTCACCAACTTCTATTTTATTATCATTATTTGCCAGTTTTTCAAAACGGATTCTTCCATTTTCCATCTGTTTCAGATCACCTCTTACGACACAGGTATCTGATGTTGAAAGGATCATGGCACTGATATTACTTTCATCATCTATGATCGAACGAACCCTTGCATAATGCGGGCCGACCTCTGTCACAATACCTACAAGACCACTTCCAGCAAGTACATTACAGTTTTTCTTAATTCCATCCTTGCTTCCTTTATCAATTGTAAAATCACTGAACCAGTTTGTTCCGTTATTGGAAATGACATGTGCACCGACTTTCTTATAATCAGAATAATTTTCATCCAGTTTATACAATTCTCTCAGTCTTTCCAGTTCGTATTGTTCCTGACGAAGTCTTGTATTATCGATTGTCAGATCGTCTACTTTCGACTGCAGCTTTTTATTTTCTTTTTTCATATCCTGCAAGGTTTCAAAGTTATCTGAAAGATCACTCATATAGCGCCCTACATATCCAATTCCTTTTTGCATCGGAATCACTGTATAATTTGCAACAAAGCTGATTGGTCCATTCCCTCCAGTGATGCGCTCAACTCCCATTAAGATAACGCAGATCGTAATAACGATCATCAGCCAGTATTTACTTGGAAGGGAAGATTGATTATTTGTCTTCATTATCTCATCCACCTATAATTATCTTCTATCATTGAAAATGCCAGTTTTTTTAATTCTTTTGACATAATAATGCGCTTCAATCCATTCACTGCGCAGATATCCGGCTGAAGTGCAGATCTTGACTTAATCCCTACCATCTGCTCGATATACAATTCCAGCCCCGGCATATTTGCAAGTCCTCCTGTCAGGAATATTCCATTTTCATAGATTGCTTTTCGTACCTCCGGAGGTGTTCTGTCTAATAAAGAATTAATTGATTTGACGCATTCTTGCAGATGTTCCTTCATTGCAGCGCGTACCAGTGTGATCGAAATTGGTTTTCTCATCGGAACTCCTGTAATCAGATCACGTCCCGCTACAGAAAGCACTGCATCTGATCCTCTGGCAAACACATCAAAATTCTTTCTTAATACCTCGGCTGTCTGCCGTCCAATCAGAAAGTCATGACTATGTTTTACCAGATTAATGATTCCCTGGTCATAAGTAGAACCACCAACCTTAAGTAATCGGTTAAGTACCATTCCTCCACCTGCAAGCACAGATAATTCAGTCGTCTCACCACCAAAGTTTACAATCATAATTCCTTTTGTATTCTGAATATCCAGGTTCAGTCCTACCGCATCTGCAATGGACCGTTCTACAATATTTACCTCTTTCGCCTTCGCTGTCGAGTGGATGACCAGATCAAAAAAGGCTTTTTTCTCTACTTCCGTGACATCTGTCGGAACTGCAATCACATACTCAGATCCTCTTGAAAATTGTTTCCCTCTTTTCAAAAGATTTTGTAGTAGAAACTGCATATCATTAAATCTGGAAATGACCCCCTCCTTCATAGGAAATGTGATTTCAATATTGGATGGTGCTTTTCCATACATACGAAACGCATCATCTCCTACTGCAAATATATCGCGATCACGGTTATCTTTGAATGCGATCACATTTTTTTCTTTCCAGATTGTATCTTTTTTCTTATCATAGACCTTGATCTCATAAGAGCCAAGATCTAATCCGTATACATTTCTTGCCATCTGACAGAATCCTTTCTATCCTACAGCATTCCCTCTTCCCGAAAACTAATATAACAATTATTGCCAATCACAATATGATCTAACAGTTCTATTCCGATCAGTGCTCCTGCATCCAGAATTCTTTTTGTTGTCAGCATATCTTCCCGGCTTGGAGTTGGGTCACCGCTTGGATGATTGTGTAAAATTATAATAGACACAGCATTTTTTTGTAATGCTTCTACAAACAGCTCTCTTGGTGTGATCAGAGACGCATTCACAGTTCCTTTTGAAATAGTTGTCTCACCAAGAAGCCTCGCTTTTGAGTTTAGCATCAATAGCTTCATATGTTCCTGCTTTTCGTGCCGTAAATCTTCCATATAATATTTAGCAATCGTTTTTGGATCTGTAAAGCTTACCATTTCGTGATACGAAGCCTTTGCAAGTCTTTTTGCAAGTTCCGATATGCACGAAATCTGTATCGCTTTTACATTCCCGATTCCTCTGATTTTCATTAAGCGTTCTTTATTGAACTGGTGAATTCCAAGAATCCCGCTTTCTCCGGCATGATACAGGATCCGTCTGGATAACTCTATGGCATTTTCGCCTCTGGTTCCTGTTCTTAATAACACTGCCAGCAATTCAACATCGCTTAAACTTTCTGCCCCCAGGCGAAGACACTTTTCATATGGTCTTTCCTCTGGCGGCATTTCTCTTATGGTATTTGATTGATTCATAGCTTTTCTTTAGATTCGCACGACACTCATACCTGGAAACTGCCCTGACAGTTTCCTTTGCATACTTAAGTATACAAAAGTCTTCACTCTCTGTATAAGTTACAAGAAACGATATATGATAATGGAAAGAATCACGCCAATGATACTTGCCATGGTTATGTTTATCGAAAGCCCGAATGTAACGACCAACACTCCCAGGTTTAGAACGATCGGTTCGTCTATCCCGAAGGATTGTCCATAGCTCAGCCAGGATAATGCCGGTATATCTTTTGCCAGCGTTCCGATAAAGCCACCAAGAACAACTCCTGCTAACATCAGCAGAAATAAAGCCCAGGCGTTTTTACTTCCTGCACCTTTCATATGTACTCCTCCTCGTTTTTCCTATCTAAAAACTCAATACATTTTATCATATTTCAGAAAAAGTGTATAGGTTTATCCTATTAAAAAATTCTTAAAGTTATTTTCATTTTTTGTTTAAATATAGGCGTTTTTTATAAAAATTGTCACTAATTTGTCACAAACGGGCGATATATAGCAGCAATCATTTCCGCAATCTTCATTCCGTCCATAGCAGCTGATGTGATTCCACCCGCATATCCAGCGCCTTCGCCGCAAGGATAGATTCCTCTAAATTCACTTTGCAGCGTTTCATCTCTGGTGATACGCACCGGTGACGATGTTCTGCTTTCCACACCGGAAATAACTGCATCCGTTCTTGCATATCCCGGAAGCTTCTTATCAAATGCAAGCACTCCTTTTTCCAGAGATTCTGCAATGATCTCAGGAAAAATATTTCTTGTATTAGCCAGTTGGTACTTCCCTTTCATCTGAGGAATGACTTCCCCAAGTTTTACCGATTTTTGATTTTCACAGAAATCACCAAAAAGCTGGACCGGAATCTTTCCGTTACCTTCCCTGTATGCTGCTTCTTCCAGTTTTCTTTGGAATTCAACGCCTGCAAGTGGTTCATCACTTCCGAAATCTTCCGGTGTTACGGTGACAATTACTGCACTGTTGGCATTTTTCCCATCACGCTTACTGTAACTCATTCCATTTACCACAAGTCTGCCTGGTTCAGAAGATGCATTTACCACATAACCACCCGGACACATGCAGAATGTATAGACTCCTCTTCCATTTTCCAGACTGGCAGTCAGTTTATAAGGCGCCGCCGGAAGTTCTGTCTGATACTTTCTGGAATATGATTCCCCATACTGATCTTGATTGATCATTTCCTGCGGATGTTCCATGCGCACACCAACAGCAAAAGATTTCGCCTGCATTGGAAGCCCGTGTCTGTACAGCATAGCAAATGTATCTCTCGCACTGTGTCCGATTGCAAGTACCGCCAGTTCTGTCTCCAGAATATATGATTCCCCGTTTTTTAAATCCTGTACTTCCAGCGCTTTCAAAGTCTCTGTACCGTTCGTCTTCTCAGTCCGGATATCAGTAACCTGTGAATAAAACCGCACCTCTCCGCCGTGTTCACAGATATACAGCCGCATTTCTTTTACTACCGAGGACAATACATCTGTACCGATATGTGGTTTACTCTGATACGTAATCTCCTCCGGCGCCCCATGTCTGGTAAAAATCTGCATAACTTCTCTTCCACGGCCATCTTTGTCTTTTACGAGCGTATTCAGTTTTCCATCCGAAAATGTTCCAGCCCCGCCTTCTCCAAACTGTACATTTGATGCAGGATTTAATACTCCTGTCTTCCAGAATGTTTCCACATCTCTGGTACGTTCCTCTACATCGGCTCCCCGTTCAAGAAGAATCGGGCGGTAGCCATGCATTGCAAGCATATAACCGCAGAACAGGCCTGCCGGTCCGGTTCCAATGATTACCGGGCGGTGTTCTAATACCACTTCTCCGCTATCAGGGAAATGATAAATATTTGGCTTAACCTGGAATTGTACCTGCTTGTTTTTTACATTTTTTCTTACTTTTGCTTCGTCTTTCACCTGCACATCGACAGAATACACATAATAAAGCTCCGGCTTTTTTCTTGCATCGACCGACTGCTTTCTGATCTGCAGTTCAAGAAGTTCGTCTCTTTTAATACGAAGTGTTTTTAATACTTTTTTCTCCAAATCTTCCTTTGTATGCTCTATATCCAGTTTCATCTGGTTAATGCGAATCATGCTCTGCTCCCCTTATCTACTTCACTTTTTAACGTTTACATTTTGCCGCAGCAGCACCGGCAAGATATCCCGTTGCCCATGCCCATTGAAGATTATATCCACCACAGATTCCATCCACGTCCAGCAATTCTCCTGTCAGGTAAAGATCTTCTATGTATCTGGATTCCATAGTATCCGGATTGATTTCTTCGGCACTGATTCCTCCTGCGCAGACCTGCGCATTATCAAATCCATTCGTAGTCTCAATTGTTACTACGTTTTTCTTTATTGCCTGCACAAGACTTTTCATCTGTTGTTCCGAGATTTCGCCTACTTTTGTATGCATACGGATACGTGCCTGCTCCAGAAATCTTGGAATCATTTTCTGATGAAAAATACCTAGAAGATACTCTCCGCTGTTCATCTGTTCCCGTCCTTCTTTTCTCTTTAAAAGAAGTTCCAGAAGTTCCTTTTCCGATTTTTCAGGAAAAAAATCCATCTTTACTTTCACTGTTTTTTTGCGATATAGTGCTCCGGAAATAAAACGGCTAATCTGAAAAACCGGTATTCCGGATATTCCATATGCGGTGATCTGAACCTCACCATGATCGGATGCGGTTTCTTTTCCATCACAGATTGCAGTTACTTCAGCATCTATACGGACTCCCGCAGCTTTTACAAATGGATGATTCTTCACTTTCAGCTGTACCAACGCAGGCACCACCGGTACCATACTGTGTCCCAGACTTTTTGCCAGTGCATAACCGCTTCCATCCGATCCAAGCTTTGCATTTGCCTTTCCACCGCAGGCCAGTATAACTGCATCCATTTTCTGCTTTTTACCTGCAGATCCTGTTTTCACCCAGAAACCTCCTGACACAGGCACTACCTCCGTAACCTGTGCATCCGTACAGACCCGTACATGCAGGCGTTCCAGCTCCAATTTTAGTAACTCCAGTACAGTAGAAGCCTGATCCGACATAGGATATACGTAGTTTCCTCTGGTTTTTGTCATAAGACCGAGTGATTCGAAGAATCTTAACGTATCTTCATATCCAAACCGGTCAAGCACCTTTTCTACTGCCGGCATATATTCACTTCTGAAATATGCCGGTTTCATATCTTTATTAGTCAGATTGCATCGCCCATTGCCGGTCGCAAGAATCTTCCTGCCAGCCGCATCTTTTTTTTCATATACCGTGATCTGTGCCTGATGATTTGTCCTTGCCGCTGCAATTGCCGCCACAAGTCCGGAAGCACCTCCACCGATAACTGCAATTTTCTTCATCTGAGATTCCTCTTTCATCGTTTTCATCTATTTATTATAAATTAACAATTCCTGCTCTTACGAGGTATTCCAGAGACATTAATATACCAAGCTTTGCATGTGGCCATGTAAGTCCCCCCTGGAAATAAACCGCATACGGCGGCTTGATCGGTCCATCCGCACTAAGCTCTATCGATGACCCCTGTACAAATGCTCCGGCTGCCATAATGACATCCGAATCATATCCCGGCATCGGCCATGGCTCAGGAGTAACATAAGAATCCACTGGTGCAGCAGCCTGAATTCCCTTGCAGAATTCAATTACTCCTTCCGGAACTCCAAACTCTACCGCCTGGATAATATCATGTCTGCTCTCTGTTCCATTCGGAATTACCGGGAATCCAAGCTTTTCATAAATATTCGCAGCAAAAATAGCTCCTTTCAACGCCGAAGCTGCCACGGTCGGTGCAAGAAATAATCCCTGGTAAAAATCTTTCATCACGCCAAGTGAAGCTCCTACCTCTCTTCCAAGTCCCGGAGAAGTCAGACGATATCCACATGCATCGATCAAATCCCCACGCCCTGCAATATATCCACCAATCGGTGCAAGACCGCCGCCCGGATTCTTAATCAGAGAACCTACTGTCATGTCCGCTCCGACATCACTTGGTTCTATTGTCTCAACAAATTCACCATAACAGTTATCCACCATACAGATCAGATCTGGTTTAATCTCTTTTACAAACGCAATCAATTCCCCGATCTGCTTTACCGAAAAGCTCGGTCTGGTCTGATATCCTTTGGAACGCTGAATCGCAACCATCTTCGTCTTGTCATTGATTGCCTTTTTAATATTCTCGTAATCAAATGTACCATCTTCCAGCAGATCCACCTGGGAGTATGTAACGCCATATTCCGCAAGCGAACCATTCGATGGGCGGATTCCGATCACCTCTTCCAGAGTATCATATGGTTTTCCGGCTGGTGCCAGAAGTTCATCTCCAGGTCTTAAATTCGCAGCAAGTGCAAGAGAAAGTGCATGTGTTCCGCAAGTAATCTGCGGGCGTACCAGCGCACTTTCCGTATGAAAAATAGACGCATAAACCTTTTCCAGTGTATCACGTCCCTGATCGTCATATCCATAACCGCTGGCGTAATTAAAGCATCCCGCACTGACACGGTTATCCTGCATTGCTTTTACTACTTTCAGCTGATTATATTCCGCTACTTCATCAATTTTCTCAAATCTGTCCTTCAGATTCTTTTCTATATTTTTTCCAAACGAAAGTACGGTCTCCCGGATTCCCATTTCGTTATAGATTGTATACATTGATATCATTCTAAATTTATGTCCTTTCGTATTTTGATTTTCTTTTATATTGCTTCTGCAATCTTAAACCGCAGCGACTCACACATTGCATCGAATGTCGGATTGATAGATGGAATTCCCCGGAGTACGGCTGCTGCCTCCTGATATTTTTCCATATCATAAAGAAGTGAAGCCCTGTTGAGATCAAACATTGCCTTTTCTCCCTCATAACGGATCATATGCTCCAGTCCGAGAAGTTCTCTGTACGCAAAACCGGTATCCTGGCTTCTGGAATATATGTCCATCAGTTCATTCATTTTACGTAAAAATTTGGATCTGCCTCTCATCTTTTTTCTCAGCATATTCTTCCCTCCAGATGTGATATCATTGCTTTTAGGATGTTCTCTTCATCGTAGTCATATACATCCTTGTGAATCCACGTAACCTGACGCTCCCGCCTGAACCAGGTCAGCTGCCGCTTTGCAAAATGCCTGGTATCACGCTTAATCCTATACACCGCCTCTTCAAGACTGCATATACCGTCCAGATAATCAAGGATTTCTTTATATCCCAGCCCCTGCATGGACACCATATCCCTGGTACATCCAAGTTCTTTCAGATGTTTTACCTCATCTACCAGACCTTCTTCCATCATAAGGTCCACACGCTGATCAATCCGTTCATACAGCTTTTCTCTCGGTGCATCCAGAACAAAATATGTGAATTCATACGGTGATTCTTTCTGGCGCTCTTCTTCGTTATGCTCAGACATTTTCTCTCCTGTCTGGTGATAATATTCCAGCGCCCGTATAACTCTTTTTACATTATTTGCATGAATATCTTCTGCCGATTTTTCATCAACCGCCTTTAACATATCATGTAGATAAAGGCTTCCTTTTTCCTTTGCAAGTGTTTCTAATTGTTCTCTGTATGTATCGTCTTTTGGTGTCTCTGTAAAATCAATATCATAAAGTAGTGCCTGTATATAGAAGCCCGTTCCGCCAACCACGATCGGAATATGTCCATTTGCATAGATCTGTTCCATTGCTTTTTTCGCCATCTGTTGAAAGCGGACCACATGAAATTCCTCCCATGGCTTCAATTCATCTACCAGATAATGGGGAACTCCCTGCATCTCCTCCGGGCGTATCTTTGCTGAACCAATGTCCATGTATTCATATACCTGCATAGAATCCGCAGAGATGATTTCTCCGCCAATTGCTTTTGCAAGTCCGATGGACGCTTTTGTCTTTCCTACAGCCGTAGGTCCTGTTAGAACTACTAATGGTTTCTTCGTCATATCTATACTATCCTCTTGAATTTCTTTTCCAGTTCTCTCTTTGTCATTGCAATGATCGTCGGTCTTCCATGTGGACAATGATATGGATTATCCAGTGAAAGAAGTTCTCCGATCAGCGCATCTACTTCCTGTATCGAAAGCTTCATATTCCCCTTTACCGCCGCCTTGCACGACATAGACGCAATCTTCTCATCAATCAGGTCCAGTGAAAGATTTCTCGTGATTTCATCCGAAAGACTATCTATCATCTCCATAAGAAGATCTTTTTTTGCAATGCTGAACAGATTATCCGGAACCGCACGGACAGCATAGGAATCCTGTCCAAATTCTTCTATTTCAAATCCGATACGTGTAAACTGATCCATATAGGTTTCCAGAAGCTCCGCCTCCTGTATGCCAAGTGTCAGCACAATCGGTGGACTGATCATCTGGGACGTAAATTCTCTTGTTTTCATGGATTTTAACGTCTTTTCATACAGGACACGTTCATGTGCCGCATGCTGATCTATGATATAAAGGTTATTGCCATACTCTACCAGCCAGTATGTCTCAAACACCTGTCCGACTACTTTATACTTCTGCATAGCCTCTCTTGTCAGCAGATTATCTTCAAAAAGCTCCATCTGTTTTGCATTTTTAGCTATGTCTGTATATTCCTGCTGTACATTCTGTTTGTTCTGCTCCTGAGACTTTTCCGGTATAACACTGGACTCTTCCGGTACAACATTAGCCTCCTCCGGTGAAGACAGTTGTTTTTCCGCCATATATACATTTTTCTCTTCCCGTACAACATTATACATACCAGCTTGTTCTGCGTTCTTTGATATATACTGGCCTTCTCTCTTCACATTTTGTAAGGCATCTTTTTTACTTTCTGCCGTATTTTGCTGCATATCTGATGCCTGATTTTGCAAGCTTTCCTGATTTTTCTGTAAAGAATCCTTCGAAGCTTTCCGCTCTTCATATTCTGCCATCACACGTTCTTTCATCTTGCCCATAAAATAATCAAGATTTCGTTCCTGCGGTGGTGGAATAACAGGCTTTTTCACTTTCTGCTCCGTTCTCACCGGTGCAGCCTTTGGCTCCGGCATCTCTACATGCGGGATCAGCTGTTTTTCATGTAATCCCTGCTCGATTGCCGCATAGATCGTATTATAAACTTCCTGCTGATTATTAAAACGCAGCTCCATCTTTGTCGGATGCACATTTACATCTACGTGTTCCCCGTCGATTTCTATATGAAGTACTACAAACGGATACTTGTGCTGCATCGTAAAATCTTTATATCCATCTTCAATTGCTCTGGCAATGATATTGTTCTTTGCATAGCGTCCATTAATATAATAATTTTCAAAATTACGGTTTCCTCTGGAAATAACCGGCTTTCCAAGGAATCCTGTAATCTTAATTCCGTTGCTTTCATAATCAGCATTTAAAAGATTTGCCGCAATTTCCCTTCCGTAAATATGATAGATCACATCTTTTAATTTCCCATTTCCGGAAGTGTGAAGCTTTGACTGTCCATTATTAATAAACTGAAATGAAATATGTGGATGAGAAAGTGCCAGCCTGGTCATCAGATCCCCTACATGACTTGCCTCAGTCATCGGTGTTTTCAGGAATTTTCTTCTCGCCGGCGTATTATAGAATAGCTGACGGATGATAAAGGTTGTTCCATCCGGTGCTCCGGTATCTTCCAGATCTTCTTCTTTTCCGCCCGCAATACGGTACAGCGTTCCAAACGTCTGATCCTTCGTCTTTGTGATCAGTTCCACCTGTGATACCGCTGATATACTCGAAAGCGCTTCCCCACGGAACCCTAGAGATCCTATATGCACCAGATCATCCACGGAACGTATCTTGCTCGTAGAATGGCGCAGGAACGCAGAACGGACATCTTCTCTGTCTATTCCGCATCCGTTATCTGTAATTCTCATAAATGAGATCCCGCCTTCTTTAATCTCGACCACAACCGCTGTCGCTCCGGCGTCAATTGCATTTTCCACCAGCTCTTTTACTACTGATGCCGGTCTTTCAATCACTTCTCCGGCTGCAATCTTATCAATTGTAATAGGGTCCAGTACCTGAATCTTACTCATATATTACCACCTGTTCTTCAGTTTGTTCTGAAGCTGATATAACGTATTCAGCGCATCGATCGGCGTCAGATTCGCAAGATCCAGTTCCTTGATCTCCTGGATCACATCATCATCTTTTACCGTATCAAACAGAGACATCTGCGCCAGATCCACTTCATCAAAATGTTTTGCCTTGGTTTTACTATGCTCCTGTCCTTGTACAGCAATGTCCTTGATATGTCCGGTTACATCTGCCTGTACCAGTTCTTCTACGATTTCCTTTGCCCTGTCTGTTACCGACTGCGGCACACCTGCAAGTCTTGCAACCTGGATTCCATAGCTCTTATCTGCTCCACCTTTGACAATCTTACGAAGGAAGATGATATCATCCCCTTTTTCCTTTACTGCGATACAGTAATTATTCACATTATCAATCTTACCCTCTAATTCGGTAAGTTCGTGGTAATGCGTTGCAAATAACGTCTTTGCGCCAAGCAGTTTACTGTTACTGATGTATTCAATTACTGCCCACGCAATACTGAGTCCGTCAAACGTACTGGTTCCACGACCGATCTCATCCAGGATCAGAAGGCTCTTACTCGTTGCATTCCTTAATATATTCGCCACTTCCGTCATCTCTACCATAAACGTACTCTGCCCGCTTGCCAGGTCATCAGAAGCTCCCACACGAGTAAATATACGGTCAACCACACCAATATTGGCAGAAGAAGCCGGTACAAAAGAGCCAATCTGCGCCATCAGGACAATCAGGGCCGTCTGTCTCATATATGTCGACTTTCCTGCCATATTCGGTCCTGTAATTACAGAGATTCTGTTCTTTTTATCATTCAAATATGTATCATTGCAGATAAACATGTCATTGGAAATCATCTTTTCCACTACCGGATGACGTCCGTCTTTAATATCGATCACTCCACGGTCATTCATCTTAGGTCTGACATAATTATTCTGTTCTGCAACCAGTGCCAGTGCTGCAAATGCATCCAGCTTTGCAATTGCCTTGGCTGTATTCTGGATTCTCACCACTTCTTTTCCAATCGTATCCCTGACTTCGGAATACAATTGGTATTCCAGAGCATACAGCTTATCCTCCGCACCAAGAATGGTATCTTCCAGTTCTTTTAATTCCGGAATGATATAGCGTTCTGCATTGGCAAGGGTCTGTTTTCTCGTATAATAATCCGGCACCAGATCTTTGAAAGAATTTGTAACTTCCAGATAATACCCAAAAACCTTATTATACTTGATCCGCAGATTCTTAATCCCTGTCTTCTCCCTTTCGTCAGATTCCAGTTTCGCAAGCCATTCTTTTCCATCGGATTTTGCACTACGAAGCTTATCTACCTCCGCATTATAGCCATCCTTAATAATCCCGCCTTCCTTCATGGCAATCGGCGGATCTTCTTTGATGGATTCACTGACCAACGTACACAGATCTTCCAATGTATCAAGTCCATCATACAGTTCTTTTAAAAGCGGTGTCTGCATATCGCTTAAGATACATTTGATATGTGGGAGCATCGCAAGAGAACTCTGGAATGCGATCAGATCTCTTGGATTCGCTGACTGATATGTAATCTTACAAACCAGACGTTCCAGATCATAGACCGGAGACAGGTACTCTCTGATCTCTTCCCTTGAAATCGCATTTTTCATCAGCTCATCCACTGCATCCAGACGCTTCTCGATCGCATTTTTATCAATCAACGGCTGCTCGATATATTTACGAAGGGCTCTTGCCCCCATTGCCGTCTTCGTCTTATCCAGCACCCAGAGAAGAGAACCTCTTTTCTGTTTGTCACGGAGTGTCTCACACAATTCCAGATTACGTCTTGTAGAACTATCCAGAAGCATATATTTTCCAGAAGCATAGATCGTCAGATGGGAAATGTGTGACAGATCTCTTTTCTGCGTTTCTACCAGGTACTGAAGCAATGCCCCTGCAGCGATCACTCCGCAGTCATAATCTGCAAGTCCAAGGCCTTCGATCGTTCCTGCATGAAAATGTTCTTTCAGCACTCTCTCACAGATTGCATCATCAAAATACCAGGAATCCAGGGAATATACCGTGATACCAAGTTTTTCTTTTAACAATTCAAAATCCATGCCACTCATATAGAACGCCTCATTACAGACCAGTTCTGACGGCATGAATTTGTAAATCTCATCAAATAATTTTTCTGCATTTTCAATCTCTGTTACCATGTACTCGCCTGTCGTTACATCTGCAACAGATACTCCAAAACGGTCCGAAACATAGGCAATACACATGATATAATTATTCTTGGTCTCATCTAATGCCTGTGTATCCAGGTTCGTTCCCGGTGTTACAATTCTTACAACATCTCTTTTTACAAGTCCCTTTGCAGTCGCCGGGTCTTCCATCTGTTCACAGATTGCTACTTTATAGCCTTTTGATACCAGCCGGTTCAGATATCCGTCTACCGCATGATAAGGAACGCCGCACATTGGCGCACGTTCCTCTAATCCACAGTTTTTTCCAGTTAATGTTATCTCAAGTTCTTTCGAAGCAGTCAGCGCATCGTCAAAGAACATCTCATAAAAGTCTCCCAATCTATAAAAGAGGATGCAGTCCGGATATTCCTTTTTCGTCTGCATATACTGCTGCATCATTGGTGTTAATTCTGCCACTTTTCTTCTCCTCTTGTCTTTTTTTATTTTTACATTTCATTATAGCATTTATATTTTGAATTTGAAAGGATAGATTTTCTCACAAAATGTGGCTTCTCTTCTCCATATAAGAAATGAAGAATATTCGCACTTAGATATATCCCGACCGCACACAGCACGGAAAATAATATCATAAACGGCAGACAGATCTGGCCAAACAGCTGAAACGGCATCCGGCTGTAATCCCACACATGAAGTGCCAGCCATTTATTCACGATAATCCCGGTTATAAACTCCATGGCGGTTACGAAGATACTGCATCTTATGACCTGCCTGAAAAAATCATCCCGCCAATGCACCACACGTCCCTGATAGGTAAAAAACATCATACAGATTCCACCCAGCACGAACATCGACCAGTGTGAAAATCCACGGAAGATAACCTCTAATGAATAATAGATCCATCCTCCCACACCCCACAAAAATAAATATTCACTGATTTTTTTCATACAAAAACGCCCTCACTATCTTGTTAATTACTACATAGTTTGAGCGTTTTCTTTCTGAATTATAATACAATTATTCTGCCAGTTCTCCCAGATAATAGAAACCTTTGCATTCTGTCAGTCTGACATCAGCCAGACGACCGATCATTCCCTTATCTCCTTTGATATGTACCAGAAGATTATTACTTAATCTTCCTGTTACCATAGTCGGATCATGATCACTTACCGATTCGATAAGTGCTGTCTGAACAGTTCCTTCATGTACCGAGCATACCTCAGCAGCAATCGACTGTACTTCTTTTAACAGTCTGTCAAAGCGGTTCTTCACCACATCTTCCGGCACCTGGTCTTCCATTACAGCAGCCGGTGTACCAGTACGCTTAGAATAGATAAATGTAAATGCACTATCGTACCGGACCTTTCTTACAATATCCATCGTCTCTTCAAAGTCTTCTTCCGTCTCTCCCGGAAATCCCACGATGATATCCGTTGTAAGCGAAATATCCGGCACAACCTTTTTAATCTTCTCTACCAGTTCCAGATACTGTTCTTTGGTATAATGACGGTTCATCTTCTTTAAGATACGGCTGCTTCCGGACTGTACCGGTAGATGCAGATGTTTACAGATTTTCCTGGATCTTCCCATTACTTCAATCAATTCATCGGACAAATCTTTTGGATGCGACGTCATAAAACGGATACGTTCCAGTCCTTCAATCTGTTCGATCTTTTCCAAAAGCTGTGCAAAGGTGATTGGATTTTCCAGATTCTTTCCATAAGAATTGACATTCTGGCCAAGCAGCATAACTTCCACGACACCATCATCTACAAGCTGGCGGATCTCTGATATGATTGCTTCCGGATCACGGCTTCTTTCTCTTCCCCTTACATACGGTACAATACAGTAACTGCAGAAATTATTACAGCCAAACATGATGTTGACTCCTGATTTGAACGAGAACTTACGGTCATTCGGAAGGTTCTCTACGATCTTATCTGTATCTTTCCAGATATCGATCACCATGCGCTGTGATTCAAAACGTGTCACAATGAGTTCTGCAAATTTAAAGATATTATGTGTTCCAAAGATAATATCTACATAACGGTAGCTTGTTTTTAATTTTTCTACTACTTCCGGCTCCTGCATCATACACCCGCAAAGCCCGATCATCATATGTGGATTTTTTTTCTTTCTCGGCTTTAACTGTCCCAGACGGCCATATACTCTGGTATTCGCATTCTCTCTTACGGTACACGTATTAAAAATGATAAAGTCAGCTTCCTCTTCCGGTGCTTCTACATAACCAATCTTTTCGAGAATTCCACACAGCTTTTCTGAGTCTCTGGCATTCATCTGACACCCAAACGTTACGGTAGTAAAGAATAATGGGCGTCCTAGTTTTTCAGATTCTTCCTTTACATATTTCCGTGCTTTTTTAATAAAATAATACTGACGGTCGGTATCATTTGTTGGCGGTTCTTTATCTATATCAATCGTTTCTAAAATCTTTTCAAATTCATCATTATTTGTATTATCAAACATTATTGTAATTCCTTTCATCCTAATGGCGTTACAATATTATACTTTAGTATGATACTTTTTTCAAGATTTTATTCCTAATTGTTCTCTTCCAACAAGGCTATCCAGACTTACGCCGTAGAGACTTCTCTTTCGTCTTACATCCCCAGCAGGACTCTCCATGTCTTCTGGCCAACTATTCCGTCCTGAGTTAATCCGTGCGCTTTCTGTAATGCTTTCACTGCATTCTCAGTTCCGCTTCCGAATATTCCGTCAATCTTACCACAATTATACCAGGTAGCATTTAACTTTTCTTGCAGCAATGCAGTCAGATTACCTTTTGCTCCCTTTCGCATAGTTGGGCAGCCTGCAAGTGTGTTCTTTCCTGCAATACCGTCAACAGTCTGATTACTGAATCCCTGCTTGTTGCACTCTGCCTGTACTCTGGCGATCCAGCCATTTCCCTTTACTGTTGCTTTTGTAGGTGCGCTCGTTGTTGGTTTTGACGCTGTATTAACTGGTGTACTTGCAGCAGCTGCTCCGGCAATCTCTGCAAATGGGAAATTCGGTCCAGGGCAACTGGTTGAGCATACATCTCTGTGTGCCTGTACCTTGCTGATATTGTATTTCTTCTTCAGATAGGCTACCAGTTCCTTTCCGGCGTTGATCTGTGCCTGTGGCATAGTTTCCGTCATATAAGAACCCTCAAAGCAGATTCCGATACTGTCACTATTGGCTCCCTGAGCGTGTGCTCCTACTTTATTCTCCGGTCGGAGTCTATAGATGGATCCATCCTTTCTTACCAAGAAATGATATCCGGCACCCGCCCAGCCGTTATTTAAGTGCCAGCGGTGAATATCTTCCGCCGTGCAATGACTCGCTTCTGCGTGATGCAGAATCATTCTGTTTGTTGTGGATCTGTTGGTCATGCTGTTTGTGAATTTTAAGTTAGTTTCGATAATATTCATATTGATCTCCTTTCTGTGCGATGTCGCACATATCTATAAGAGGACGGTTATTCGCCCTCTGAATCCTCTTTTGTATCTTTATCCCTTAACTGTATCAATACATCTTTCAACTTATCCGGAATCGGGACGAATACTGCTGCATTTTCCAGTAAACTAAGTGCTTCATTGCAGATGTAAAACATAATCACAACTTCTCTTAATGGGATCGTGTTTCCGATTAATTCCTGAATAGAAAAAGCTACTGCAATCACAATAAACATTACTATCTTTTTCAGCAGTCCCTTAAATCCTGTTTCTGACGAAAGTTCTTTCTCGTATATCCCCTTAATTACTCCTGTAATATAGTCTGTGACCGCCAGAAAGACAATGGTCTTCAAAAGCACATCCCATCCTCCAAGCCAGTAGGACAGGATTCCCCCAAACAGACCAAACACCATGCTGAACCAATTAAATAATTTATCCATTTTCTTCATATACCTCATTCTTTCTTAATTTTGCGTAATAAAATAAGACCCGTTAAGGTCTTGCTCTGATCTCTCTCATATTACCTCCATTCCCCGGATAAACCGGACGGGAATATAAAATAAGAGCGGTCATCCCACTCTTATACAATGCAACGTCTGTGATCATTTTTCACATTCGCCTTAGATACTTCTGCGTAGGTCATTGTTGTTGCAATATTAACATGTCCAAGTATCTGTTGTACTTCCTCACTCACCCATTTCTACTACTCTATATGACAGTGTACCTCCACATTTAGAGCATATTCCCTTATCAATAATATCCTTCATCAATTTCTTATCAACTGCTATTTTTCTTCCGCTCATTGCAAATATCTCCTTTTGGAATCGAATCTCCTAACATGATTATATTTATTTTCTTTCCACTTTCTTGTATTTTTTTATATTTCTCATTTGCTTTAAATATTTTTATTTTATTTATAAAACACCACAAACGAAATTTTAGCATTTTACTACCCCGATCATACAATCAGAATCTCATCGCTTATATTATTTTCTTTAGTTAACATTTCTAGTAACTTTTTACATTTCTCAGGATTATTTGTTCCTGTCGCATTAATCCGTTTCACAAAATTTCTACTTTCCATCAAAATTCTCTTATATTTTTTATCCGCTATTTCAACAAACACATTCGGTATTGCATTCCGAATAATATCCCATTCTTGAATTTTTTCTATAATCAAACACTTTATATGATTTCTCTGATATTTATCCAATTTACTATACTCTGGATATCCAAACATAAGCTCCGTTGCTTGTACCTTGATTGCATCTTGCATATATTCTACAATATCAAGTCCTGCATTATGCAAATCTCTGTTTATTAAAGGATCCATCACAGCGTTAGATATAATGGTGGCTCTTTCTATATTTGCATATTCTCCGTTAACAACTACTGCGCGTGGATATCCTTTCTCTCCGTAAAACAAGTGTCCGAACTCATGAGCAATTTCTGTTAATTCTCTTGATGTGCTAGGTTCACCCCTCATCAAAATAAAATAGCATACATCCTCCATTTCCATCGATCTCATACTTGCTCCCAAATCCGGTTTCACAAAGAAAAATATCGGTTTTGTTAATTTGGTAATGACTCCGTTTATATATTTTAACGCTTTTCTGTTTTTCGAGAAATCTAATGCTGTTATATCATAATATTTTGCATGAAATTCTCTTTCAATATATCTGATTAATTCTGTTTCCACTCTCAAATTCCTCCTATTGTTTTTGACATCCATTTAGATGCATGGTACAATAGAGGTATGTATAAGTTCTATTGTACCAATAACCAGGATTAAGGTTGCCGCCTTCCTGGTTATTTTTATTTTACTCTCTCTTGCTATGATAAGCAATTTATTTCTGTTTTCTGCTTTCCACTAGTCAACTAAATAAAGGTAGGCTTGGATTTCCATATGATCACCTCTCATTAATTAGTATTCAGCGCTTCCTTGATTGCTTCCAAGTCATCCGTGGTCAATGCCGGGTAATCTGCTGCAATGTCTTCAAAAGTTTCTCCGTTTTTGATTCTGATACGAAACGCTCTTACCATGATTTTTAATTTTAATGTGCTTAATGTCTTCATGTTAGTTTTCTCCTCCTATTAAATCTGCCATCATTAAAACAAGGTCGTCTGTTGCACTTTCAAGTGTATCAGTACGCTGTTCTACTTTATCCAGTCGTTCCTCTTCGGTCGGTTGTGGCTCTGGCATCTCTACCTGTAATCGTTCTGCTTCGGCAATTTCCTCTGGTGTCATATCTCTGTAGACCATTCCCATGACCGGTACTTCACGGGTACGGGTTTCTTCATGTTCTTCAGATACAATATTTCCCTCATCGTCATACTCCGCTGGGATGGTTACTGTGTATTCTTCTGTTTTTGTGCCGATTTGTTTGTATTCTGCTACTCTCACCTTGCTACTCCTTCCCAAGAATGATTATCCTTGCGCCTTTATCGATATAATAATTTGCAAGAACAGTTATCACATTTATTTTTTCGAAATATTGTACTTCATTACCATAAGAGACAACACTATTTTTATTTTGTGCAATTTGTATGGGAACTGCCGATGAAAATGTGACAAACGCTGGTGCATTTTCTCCATATACATACACATCTACCATTGCGACAGTAACTTGATCACTTGCTTTCCAATCAACTGCACCATAATACACACCCGTGTTGTTTATAAGAACATATCCGTTATCTTTATCGCTTTCTCTCGGAACTGGATGTTGCACTATCACTCTAGCGGTTTTTAACGACAACGGTTCTCCGCTTAAATCTTTATCGATAACAATACTACTTGTATCTTCTTCCAGTACCATATCTGCTATAAATCTATAACTGCCTTGCTCTGCATCCATCCTCTCTCTAGCCGCCGCCTGTTCATCCACTGTCCAAGCATTGCCTTTTCCATCACACATCGCAGCTTTTACGGCGTAGTCAAGTGTATTCCCCATCACTGGTTTTGCATAAAATCTTTTATCTACTTCCCCATTGGTTAATCCAATAATTCGTATATTGTTAGTGTCGTCCTTATCTAAGCCATAAGTTCCTCCCGGAATGCCAAGTACCCCTGGCTTTCCTTGAGAACCAATCGGTATCTCTGCTATTCCACTATTACCGACGATGCTATTCCCGTTAATTTGAATGTCACTGACCGATTCGGTTGGCATCTCCACTGTTTCCAGTACGACACTGCCATCATCGTTAACGGATTGTACTCGGAGTATTTGCCCTACTTTTGCATTACCAGTAGGAGTCGTTAATTTCTTATCCACTTCAGTTTTTAATTTTGTATCATCATAGGGATTCTCGATATAGGTCGTTTCGCCCGGGTCACCTTTCGGACCTTGCTCACCCGGCGCACCGTCTTTGCCGTCGAATTCTCCGCTTTCTTTCGCCTGTGCCAATGCATCATCTATTGCCTCTGGGAGCTTCTCCTTATCCAGCTTTCCACTAATATCTTGATGCTCCGTGAGGAATCCGCTGTCATTTTCAAGCTGAGAGGTCTTTGTTGGTACTTTGATATCCTGCGCTTCAATTTCAGTTGGTTTCCCATCTTCATCGACAGCCTTAACCGCAAGAACCTGTCCCACCTCCGCTGACCGGGGACGAGTAATCTTTTCTGACAGGTCGAGATTAAGATTATCCCTTATTTCTTCCGCGTCTTTAACTGCGCTTTCTGCCCGATCAGCAGCCGCATTTACTGCTACAACGGTAGCGTGGAACAGGTTTTCTTCCTGTTCCGGCTCGTCGGTTGGTTCTTCTGGTTTCGGTCGCTTCTTTACCGTGATTTGAATCTCATATTTCGTATTACCACTATCTTTATTCGAAACGAAAATGAATGCATATATAAAATAATCTCCCATACATCCATCCCGTTTCAGAAGCTCATTTGGAATTTGAACTTCGGTTACTCCGTCTACTGTATTCGCTACTCTGGTTATGGTTTCCCCGGATTTTTCCGCAAGTGCAAACTGAACCTCTACCGCTGGTGGAAGCTCTACACCCGTGATTTGAAGTATCTGGCCGTAGTCATACTGCCAGACGCTACGGGTAAACGCTGTTTTGTCTTGTGACTTTATATTCGCTTTTATTACATTATCCATCTTGCCACCTCTATTCCGTCAATGTGCCCGTTCCGGCATTGTAGATGTACTTCTTGCGCACCTTATCGTACAAGCATAATGTTCCGTCTGACTTCTTGACAGGAATCATATCTGCCACCAAGGTATCCCCGGAATATATCTGTGCATAGTAGATCTTGCCTGTCACACCCGTTTCAGCTGGTGCTCCATTCTTGGACATATTTCCCAGATAATACGGGCTTGTAAGTGCGAATGAATCTATCGCATCTGTGGCTACAGTTGTATCCCCAAATTGATAACTTACGCCCGTCTGGTTAATAATCCAGTCTCCGTTCCAATAGTTTGCCGGTTTTGCCGCACTATTTACTGTTCCACGCACTGCGTAGAAGTTATCTGTACAGGTGTAGCCGATTTTGTAGTTATCATCTCTCGCACCTGCAATATAGGTAGTCCCACTCTGCAAGTTCCATCTTGCTTTCGTGTTGGTATTTTCGTCTGGTAAGATTTCTGTGTCGAAATAGCAATTACCATCCAGACTCAGGCTCGCAAGCTCTGTGTGGTCTGTTGCTGTGCTCTCGTTAACTGTTACATTACACTGTGCCGTGTATCCACCATCTGCGGTCGTTGCGGTAATAACAGACGTTCCGGCTGTCTTGGCTGTGACCTTGCCACCAGATACAGATACGTTGCTATTGTTGGCACTCCATGTAACACTCTTATTGGTTGCATTGGTTGGCAATACCGTAGCTGTAAGCTGTGCGGAATCTCCGGCATCCAGTGCTAATGTCGTCTGATCGAGCTTAACCCCCGTAACCGCTACGACCTCTGGTGCTTCGGAAGCGGATATTGAACCGATGCCCTGATTCTGTAATGCCTGGTCGATTACCGGACAGTAGAATGTACGATACCATGTTTCGTTAGGGTGAACGCCATCACCTTTCTTGCTATTTGGGTTATAGGTATATTTGTCTTTATTTGCAGATGTCATAGCAATCTGAGAATAGACACGCATATCAAGATAAGGCATATTCCATTTTTCACAGATTTCAATCGCTTTTGAGTAGATACTGTCTACATAAGAATTGTCTTTGGCGAAACTGTGTGGAATAATATATAATTTAACCGCCAGAGGATACCTGTCCATGATGTGTTGCAATGAGCTTTCCAATGCACCGCAAAATGTACTTGTGTTATATGATGCATCATAATTAGTCTCAATCGATCCGATAGGAAGTCCATTATTCTTATCGTTCACGCCGCCATCAAAAATAATCGCATCCGCAGCACCAGTATAAGATGTAATCTGATTAACAATCGGCGTGTGTGCCGGGCTAGATGTTACTGCCATGTTAGCTCCCGACTCAGCTTTATTAATCCATGTAGCATCCGCGTACTTTTCTTTTAACGGCTGGATGATTCCTGTTCCTTCTTCCCATCCCCAGCCAGCCATGATACTGTCGCCGGACACTACGATCGTTTTCCCTTTATACGGATTCACTATACCACCTCCATATGTTCCTGTAATCCCGAAAAGTTCTACACCCTCTTTAATGTTTTCAGCTAATAGATTTGCATCTCCTTTAATGGTCTGGTCACCAGACAGATATACACCAGCGTCTATAGTCTGGTCTTCCGTTCCTGGAGTGATGGTCTGTGCTGCCTGACTCTTAATCGTTCCCGTTACTTTTCCATAAGGGCCACAAGCCACAGTGTTTTCCAACATTTTGCTCGATACTACATTAACATCCGGAGCGTATACCGCTCTGTAGTACGCACCGTCCTGTGCACCTGCATTAGGGTAAGATTCAGAGGAATCGCTGGATATATACCCTAGTAATTCGTCCCCCTTCTCCCCACATGGTCCTTTTTCGTCCGATAATGTTAATACGTAATAATCTGTTCTGTATCCATACGGCCTGTACAACACGCTCTTTGTTTTTCCGTTTGTTGCCCCTGTCGGAAGATAATATTTATTTATTCCAATGCTATTATCTAATTTATAATATCCGTCTTCCGTAATTGTTGCTCCCGTGTATTCCGTTGTGGAATATCCGGATGGTCTATCTTTTCCAACATCTTTAGATGTTTTTACCCATCCAATCAATTCCGTGTACTTTGCCCAGACATATTCGCCTTTTCCAGTTTTATCGACTTCTGTACTGCCAGTTCCATCTCCGGTATACGTTCCAGATACACCAAGCAATGTTATTCCATTTTTAATATTTTCCGGTATGATTTTGTCTCGCTCTGCTTCCGCAATTGATACAGATCCATCACCGTTATGGTAGCCTTCCGGAATTATATATGCCCCGGTCTTCTTGGATATTGTGCCAGACGTTGCCCCTCTATTCATCATTGTACCCGTAACTTTCCCGGATGCTATATAAGCGGTTTTTTCTTCCAAAATATTTCTTGCTGTTGCAGTTGCATCGGATGTATCGGTGCCACCGCCAGAAGTGCCCGCTTCATAAGTACCTGTGATCTGATCACCATTCTTATCGTGCGCCGTAATACCTTTCAGTAATTTGCTTGCAGTTACGGTATCTTTAGACAAGTCCATCACTGTTTTTGTTCCGTAATTAATTTTGCTAACTCCCACAGTGCCACCTCCTAACCAATCTGTACCGTTGTAGCGCCGGATTTCGTAGTCTCTTTATATGGGATTTCTTCTACAATTACTTCCGATAAGCAATCATATCCATCATCGGGTCTCACCACTTGTTTGCTTACGGTTGGCGTTACCGTCTTTGACTGTGTACTTACGGTTCCACTAGAACTAGTTGTGCCTCCATATGCAATAATGTAATTTACACGACACATGGTTTCTTCTGTTGTAAGGCCATTGAAAGTTGCATACCAAGAACCATTCAAGTACGTGGCTCCGTCCAGATGAAGTGTCATCTGTCCATCTCCGTTTGCAAAGCTTACTGCCGTATTGGAATTAGAAGCATCTGTAATTCCAAGAATATTATTTATATCAGAATCAGAAAACACCTTTACACTATTTGAATTCGTTGGAATTTTGACAACAATCGTCCCGCATTTGGTTATGCAGCGAGAACTCAAAGCTTGCCTTAAATTTGAAATTTCCTTATATAGTTCAGCAATAACAAGCGAATCTATAAAATGCCCTTTCCCTGTTGCATTTTTCGCATCGCTCAAAGTTGTGTACCTGTTATTGTAGATATCATTAATTGCTTGTCTTTCTTCTATTATCTCTTTTGCGCCATACGCACTTCCTACTTGATCGTATGAAGTTTCGTCACGAAGTGAAAAGGTATCATCATCATTAACGATTCGTGTATACTTTCTTCGACTATTTGTTTTGGATAATATATCATCTTTGAAATCCGTAGATAATGGTGTATATTCCATATCGACTTTTCCTCCTTAACACCTTATTGTAGATGGCTTGCATCCAAGCCTAATTGATAGATTTTGCTTTTCTTGTCTGCTGTAGCCATCATAAAAAGCGTAGCAAGCACTTTCTATCCGATTCATATCATCGTAAGTAGGAGTAGGACCGTTATCTATCCAGTACCCTCGTGCGAACTCGCTAAATGGATACGTACTATTTTCAAGAGTATCCAACATTTCTTCTATATAATTGAATTCATCGGCATACGGAAAGCGATCTACCGCTTTTTCAACTGGTTGATCGTAAGCAATCGGTTGATATAGCCTTTTAGCCATTTGAATTATATAGGTCAAGTTTCCGATAATGCGATTATAGTCATCTGCATTAATATAATCATCTATTGTCCAATTGGTCTTAGGCTTCTGCCACATAGTCTTTCCTCCTAGTTCTAAGTCCACCGCTAAGTACACCTGTATCAAAATTAATCTGTGTTTCTTCAACAATAGTTTTTAATTTTGACTCATACATACTTTCCTGTGAAATAACATCTCCACAATCAAGAGCCGGTTCTCCCCGATAATCCAATTCATATTCCACACAAGACGAAAAATAATCAGCCAACCATCTAGCTACCTGATTACAATGAGATTCATCAGATAATAATGGATTTGCCCATTCTTTTTGAACTCCCTTATTGCATACTTCTTTCGTACAATACGCTGTTGAAACGTTGTATTTGTATCCGCTAACGGTTACATTTACCTCTTCTCCATCTTCTACACCATCAAACGCAACCTCTACATAATAAGATCCCGATGCTACTATCTTGGCTGATTGCCCGCTTTTAGCTTCTGCAACATTTACGCTATAATCACAACATGGATCATTTAAGTAATACGTTTGATTGCCACCGCTATAATTTAATTTTTCTGAAAGCAAATCTTCTTTAGTATTCGACTTTGTATACAAATACCTTGCAATCTTTAGCGTTCTTATTTTTTCTAATTGCGAACCTGTAGGCGTTGAATACAAATCATCATATCCAACTGAATAGCTTGTTTCAGATCCTAATGACATATAATCTACATGAATTCTGCTATTTGGTTCTGTTTCAATAAATTCGACTTCCATTTTGTCATATTCATTGAATTCATATTGAAAATTGAACTCTTCTTCAATTCCAGAATCAATTGTGATTGTGTCATTCAATTCGCCATCAGCGTACGTTCTTATTATAAATTTCTTTGGAAGACTACCAGAAAAATGAAACATTATTCCATACGCTTTGTATTTTGCTTCGAGAGTTCTTGTAAGCATAGGGCTCTTTGAAAACTTACCATTTTCATCGGAAATCATTGAGCTTACATATCCTGTATCTTGTCTGCGATTAACCGGAACGAATACCATTCCCCCATCAGCTTTCCAAAAATTATGTTCATAAGTTGCAAAATGATTTTTATTGTATGGATAATCAATGGATGGTGTATCTGAATAATACGTATCTCCATTAGATGATGTATCACAATTTGGAGTAAAAGCAGCTCTAAGACGTATTTTCCCGTTTCTATCATAGTCCAGAATACATCGTCCAGCATTTGCTATGATCTGCAATGCTTCTTTGTGTGTAACATTAGGAAGTGGATTGTATACAATGACCTTTTTCAAGCAATCATCAATAAAATATCCATCCTCCGATATTCCGCAATCTTCAAATACTAACACTGCCAACTCATATAAGGGAATACCATCTTGATAATACATTCCCTTATAGTACTTATCATCAAGATACTTTAATATATCAACTGCTTTAATTGTTGCGAGTTCATCGTCTGCACTCCATTCTGAAACGTACAAAGAATGTAACTGCATCCATTCAATGCTTCCATCATCAAGCTCATATCCATACACAACGTTCAATTGTTGTCCACTTTCCAAAAAGTTTATATCAGATGACGGATTATCTACATTAAATACATGATCTTTATTATATAGCGTTGCATCAAATTCAGACTCTGGTAAGTCCTCGTTGATTGCAGAAATACTCGTTATACTGGCTGTACTGGAAATCCATTCATTGTCGTATTCAAGTCCTAATCCAAGTAGTATGTAATCAATTCGCACTCGTGTGTTTTTCACATTCATTTCGGTTATGATTAACTCCAACGATTCTGTATTTTGAAATACGTCTTCACACGTAAATAGTTCGGAATCATTTTCATAATCATTTTCCACACCACTGTCCGTTCTGACAGAAAATCTTTTTGGAAAATTAATACCAAACTTAATAGTCAATCCTTTGATTGATTGTTTTCCACATCCAAAAGTAAACTTGATTCTGAATTTATCAGAAAACAACTCTGATGATATAATTCCGTCTTTTTTATAGTCGCCATATGTTCTTGGCATGAAATAAAGCTCCCCGTTTGCTTTCCAGAAGCTCTCCTCGTAAGTAGCATACCGCTTTACATTATGTTGACCGAAAATGGAATCTGGGTCCGAATAGCTGCTATACTTATCAGCATCATCAAGTGAAGCTGTTCTTTGCGCATCCTGATTAATCATGCCAAGCTGTATCTTTATGTAAGAACGATTACGAACTGGTCTATTCATGGAATCTTTATATTCTTTTGATGTCTGATACATTAATTACCACCCCGCATCAATAATATTGACCTTACAATTAATATAAGAAACTGGTCTTCCAGTGCTGTCGTACTTAAATACATCTGCCGTTCTATCACCCGGATACATCGTTAATGTAATCCAGGTGTTTTCAACCATATCCCAAAATCTGACTGTTACAAAGAACTTCTTGAATTCTTTCAACATGCTTGACCATGTTTCGGCATCCAGATACGGCCATTCCAAGTTATCAATTTTATAGTTGTCTCTTCCGATTTTCTGGCCGACAATCTTGTTATTGGCATTTCTGGCAGCATTTACCGCCGTAGTTACTACCATATTTGGGTAGCGTTTCGGTGCCGGAAACGGCTTGCCATTTACCATTATGAAATCAGATATATGCCTTGCTGCCATTTCCTACACCTCCTACGTTGGCGAAAAAGAAAAGCCCGTATTCCTACGTGCTTTTGATATCTGCTTATCAGCTCTTTTACCGTCAATATTTACATTTGTTTCTTTTTTCAGAAGTAATTTTTGATACTCAATTACTGTTCTTAATAATGCGTTGGTTTCATCATTTGCTCTTTCAACACCAGAACTTACAGATTCAACGATCTGCGTTTTATTTACTACAGCTGTCCTGTTGCCGATTTTCCCGACAAGCTCAGGACCGCTTTCATTTGCATAGAACATTTCGCCGACTTTCGGGAATCCACCGTCCGCATATCCATGTCCTTTCCATCCTCTTTCAAGACTTCCATATCTCGACAGCGTATAGCGTATAGCTGCTAAGATGTTCGACATTGGATCATAGATATCCTTGTTGTATGGAGCTTGCGCATATGCCCTAAAAGTAGGGTCAATTACTTGCATAAGTCCTTTTGACGGGACACCGTTCTTGGCGTTGATATCCCAGTTATTAATCGCTCTTGGATTTCCACCAGACTCTGTTCTCATTTGCATCAATAACCGATTCAAATTAGATTCTGTAAACTGTCCGGTCATTTCAAGAGCTTGTTTAGCCAATGCTCTCCATTGCTCAACTCCCGCTGACGGAGTGTAATTGACAGAACTTCCAATTTTCGAGAGCTTTTCCTTAATGAAGTTCACTGCCGTATCAACCGTTCCAGCAACAGCATTTTTTGCCATTGATAATCCAGGTTCAACGTAATCCGTGAAATCTGTGAACTGGTCATAAGCTATTTGAATGAGCTTTTTCGGATTGCTGACGTAATCAGCAATATTATCTGTAAACTCTTGGAACTTCGACCATGCGCCACCAAAGAAATCACCGATTCCTTTTTTGAAGTGTGGCATATTCATCAACGAAGCTGTCTGATCTGCCGGAAGAACTTTCGTGCCTTTTGGCATTGGTAACATGACGTTACGCCCTTTTGGGATAATTGTCTTCCCATTCGGGAACTGTACCATTTCACGATATGTGCTACCGGCTTGATCGTTCACGATACCGATAGTATCGTGAACAACGCCATTCGTACCATTTGCATATTTGTCTAACTGAGCTACATCAAAATGATTAGCACCGCCACCGAGCCTTTCGTATACCCAGTTGACACCTTTGAGGATTGCTTTCATGGCACTGATAATAGGTTTTTTAATTTCTCTTCCAATTCCACTAAAGAAGTCACCGATTCTCGAAAAAGTCTCTGTCACACCGTTATATGCAGACCGGAATGTACCTCTGAACCAATCAGATATAGAACTCATGTTACTCTGGATATCTAGCTTTTTATTACCAAACCATTTCCCGATGTTCTCAAAAGAAGAATTTGCATTGCTGCGAGCTTTCTTATATTTACTGTCAAACCATGCTGAAATACTATCCTGTGCATTTTGTACGGCTGTTTTCTTATCTCCAAACCATTTTCCCACATCTGAGAAAGCATTATTTACGTACGTTCTGGCTGATTTGTACTTACTTCCAAGACTAGAATCAATATCATTGTGTGCATTTTTAATGTCGTTTTTTCGATTAGCAAACCAATCTCCGACATCAGAAAATTTATCTTCCACAGCATCTCTTGCGTTTTTGAATTTTGTTCCAAAAGAATCTTTCACATCAGAAAACTTATCAGTAATTGATTCTTTTAAATCGCCAAAGGAATTTATGATTGGTTGGAATTTTGCGGTAATTCCATTTGATAATCCATCCATGATGTATCCACCTAATTCCTTGAATACTTTGGATGGTGAATGAATTCCCAATATAGTTTTAAATGCTTTGACTATTGGAAAATGCTCGGATACCCATTCTACGGCTGAACCAAAAGCATAAGAAATTCCCTCTCCAAGACCTTTGACTATATCGCCACCGCCATCTTTCATTTTCTCTCTTGCTCTATCAATCGCATCCTTGATTCCCTTAAACAAATCAGTCATATCTCCTAAATCGAAGATGTATTTAAAAAGAGGTATCTGTTTAAAAGAGCATTCGTTAATCCATCCGATTAAGTCATCAAACCATTTTACTTTCGGTAATTTTACTTTATCTTCTCCAAATATTTTGTTAAGGATTTCCTGTGCAACTCCTTTGGCAAAGTCTACCGGAAATTTAACAAGAGCTTTGCTAAGTGCTCCGAAAAAATTAAGGAGACTCCATGCCATTTTTCCCCATTTAACACCGCAAAGAAAATCAACAAGTTTTTGACCTATTGTTTCAAAAGTATTAGTTTTATCAAGAGTATTCAAAAATCCGGTCATTGCATCGAAAATTCCAGAGAAAAAATTACTGAATGTTTCACCAGTTAATCCGGCATCCCAGTTCTCAAAGAACCCTTGAATGCTACTTGCTATAGATGAACCAAAATTAGACCAATCAAAGTTTATTGCAAATGAATTTGCAGCATGAAGCGCAGTATTGATTGCTCCGGCAATCGTTGCTCCTAAATCATAAAAAAGACGTGGCGTAATCAATCCATTAAGGAATGTTGCCAAGTCTTTTCCAAAATTATCTGCATGTTGATATATGTTATTCCACTTGATTCCCTCAAGCGCATTTGCCAGCTTGTCGCTAATCACACGACCTATATCAGTGAAGTCGGAGTTTTTAATTGCCTCTTTGAACATATCCGACAGCTTATTCATAGAATTCGGTACTTCTACGGTTTCGAACATTTCTGACGGAGATGGACCAGTATATTTTCCAGATCCAGAGTTCGGATCAGTAGAACTGCTATCATCCTTGTTTGGCTGAATAACATGAAGTTCATCTATGCCAAGAGTATAATTTTCAAGATCTTTCGCTGCTTTTTTAGCATCTTTTAACTTCTTGCTGGTATTTGAAGCACTGTTTCCAGTTGACTCTAAGCTTTTTCCGTAATCATACCAAGCTTTCTTAGCTTGTACGACATGCCCTTTTCCAGTTAATGCAGCCGTAAATTGCCCTACAGCATTTAATGCTCCGGCAATCATATCAATAAATTTTGATATGTACGGTGCAACTACATTGATGATAGGAGCAAAAGCAGCTGCCCACGCATTTTTAAGATACAGCAAAGATGTAACCATACCAGAAATACTCTTGTTATACGCAGAACTATACTGCACTAGATTATCAGAACCAGCTTTAATCGCTTCTTTTATCTGACTAATAGCTCCGAAAATGGTCGAGAACATAAGGGATGAACCAATCATTTTCCCCCATGACATCCCCTTGCTTGCCTGGTTGCTTGTCCCAGACATTAGCTCTCTTAATGTTCTGAGCGGATGTATAGCCTTGTTTGCCATGCTTTTTGCATCCTGAACAGCTTTTGATACATCATTAAATGATTTTTTTACAGAATTAATTGATTTCGCAGACCCTTTTATTCCAGCAAGAGCGCGTTTGAATGCGCTTACTTTTTCCGTACTTTGAAATGCCTGATTTTTGATTCCCTCATATTGTTTTAATGCTTTGGTTGCCATCAAAATATCTTGATACGTGTCTTCCGCAGAATCAAATTTTCCTAAGTGAATTTGATTCTGCATGGTTTCTCTCAATCGCGTAATTTCTCTTTTAATTTTACTGATTTGTTCGTCAACAGCAGATGTATCAGGCGCTGTCATTTTAGTATTACTTGCATTCCTAATTTTCTCTTTCAAAGAAAAAATGCCTTTAAGCGAGCCACTTTCATCCAACTTCATGAAGTCCATTACTTTCATAGGCATACTGCCGATGGTATTTCTGAAAATATCAGAAAATTTATTAAGTGCTGGAAGTTGTCCGTCTTCATTCAACTCAAAAGAGTCTTTTATCATTTGCGGAAACTTGTGAAAAGCTGACTGCTTTGATACGCTATTCATTTTATCTGCTGTATCAACAAGGCTATACCCTAGTTGTTTTACAGTGTCGATGGATTCTTCGGGAATAGATGTCTTTTTCAGCTCATTATTCAATGATTTAGTGTTTTCAGAAGACTTTTCAATAAGGTCATTGAAGTTTTTAATATTCTCTGCACCATCTCCAAATACCGCTTTCATTGCTCCGGCATCATAATTCATAGCATCTGAAGATATGTTTTTGGGCGGATTCTGAAGATCAGATGTAATTGGATTCTCTCCTTTTTCAATTCCGAAACTAGGGATCTCTTTTCTCGATTTCAGCTTATCGAGAGCTGCTATGATATCATTTACAGCATTTTCATACTGTTTCATCTGCATGACAGACTTGTACCAGTCTTTTCCGCCAATTTCATCCGTCCATGAAAGTGTTATTTTATCGGATATACTCTGTTTCATGCGTTCATAGGCGCGTTGATTCTTTGAAAGCTCTTTCTGTAATTCCTTAGACCCTTTGGAAGAAAAATCAACTTCAAGTCTGGCGTCTTTAAATCTTTTTTGAAGCTCTAGTAATGACTGTGCCGGGTATTTTAAATCCTTTCGGTTAGTACGAATACGTATCTCGTCCTTACCAACCTCTTTTTTCTTCTTGAAAATAGAGTCTAATTCTGCCTTAAATGCATCGAGTCCCTTTACATTCACATTGCCAATATTTCCAAGTCCGGCAGACAAGGTGAGAAGACGCTCTAAATTATCTGCTATTCTTGTGGTTTTCCTCTCCATCGTCCCTAATGCACGATTAGCTTTGTTAGCTTGCGTCTCAACAGCTATCTCAAGTCTATCAATTTCATCTGGCATCTTCTCTCACCTACCTTTATTTTTCATCAAATTTCTTGTTTAGCGCATTTATGAACTGCAAGAATTGCGCTTCTCCAACATATTCCTCATTGTCAACCACTTCCGGTTCATCTGTTTTCTTTTTCATTAACGGATTTTCTGGATAAGAAACTTTTTCAGAAAATGCAGAAACAATCGCATCTCGCACATAAGCTCCTTGAAGCCATGCGCTGTATCTAATTAAGTCGCATTCTTCTTGTGCTTTACGTTCATATTCTTTTACATATACATTAATAATCGTTGGAGTTAAATTGTAAAACTCCGACATTGGAACCCCGCTACGAATTGCACGGGGCATCCAATAATCTCTAATAAACTGCGTGCAACTTACGATTCGGATTCCGTTTCCGTTGTCTTCTTCTGGCTGGATTTCGCTTTCTTCTCCTGTTCTTTCTCTTCCGCTTTCGTCGGCATTCCAACCATCTTTCGGAAAAAATCGGATTCATACGCCAATTCCATAAAAGCATTTGACAGTTCGAAGATTGTTCCACCACCTAAGATATGCTGCTCAATTACATGCTCTGCTTCTGCGCGGTCACAACCAAGGATTCCGCATACTAAGCCTATTGCAAGCAACATACTCTGCTGTTTATGGAAAGCGGTAATAATCGAAAATCCCTGTTCCTCTATGTGTGCATATGCTCCAATTGATAATTCCTGTGCTTCATATGTTTTCTTGTTAATTTTTACTTTCATGCTCTTTCTCCTTTTTACACAAAAAAAATAATAGGGAGGTTTCCCTCCCCTCATTAGATCAGCTATTTAACCGGTTCTACGTCTACATCAACTTTAGAAGAATTTGAACATGTTACTGCCATTCCGATTGCTCCGTTTACTTCACCCTCTGTGATACGAACTGAATGCTGTCCATCCCATTTGGCTACGCCTAACGCCCCATTCTTTCCAAGCTTTATTCTGTATTTCAGATCCTGATATGAAAGATCATCAATTTCTTTGAACTTAGCCGGTGAATAGTTTGCTGTAAACTCCATTGAATCCATCTGCTGAACACCAAGAATGAATGCCTGCATTTCATCTGTCATATCTGTAATATCAATCTGATCTGGTGCACCTCCAAGAGCCGGGAATGTCTTAATCGGAGTTAACTCAGTCCATGCAGTACCATCTTTTGAATACTCTAAAGTCGTTCCTATGGTTGAATAAGCTTTTCCATTAGCTGCTGCCATAATATATACCTACCTTTCTACCGCTTAACTAATGCGGTCAGCGGATACCTCTAATTGGTATCCGGTAAAAATTACATATTAAAAAGGAAGCTTTATGCTTCCTTAGCTTCAAATTTCTCTATTTCATCTACCGATGAGACAAGTCTTGTAAACCTTGCCACGGTACGGCAAATGTTTGTGTCTGATGCATTCGTAATAGGCTTCGGACCGTATGTACGGCGATATCCCATCATTCTCATAGCATCACAACACTGATTTATGATATTTCTTGATTCTGTGTTACTCTTATTGGAATAACACTGAATTTCAATCACAGAAGTTACGGCATTTTCGTTATTTTCCAGATCCATACATGCATCTGAGTTATCAATTTGAACAACTGATACTGCCGGGAATTCTGGTGGTGCTTTACTGGAATAATTCGATACATTCTTACAAGTCTCTGACACATATGTTTTGATATTGGTCAGAACTCTATTTGATGCGTCAATCACTTCCAAACACCTCCCTTGCTATACTGGCTATAGTATTCATGCTTCGCAATTCAGAAGCAGTATTGTACATGAATGGTCTGGACGGCATACCTTGTGTCCAATGCCATGCGCCATCCTTGAAATAATACCATCCTTTTTCTCCGTGGTTATTGGTATCATATTTCCAACCAGCTATAGACGTATCTGGGTGCGGATTGTCTTTTCCGGAAATTCCAGTACCAAATTCAACGAATTTTGCCCACGGGCAAGCCGTATAAATGTAGTACGATGCACCGTTAGATATGATGTCGCCTGGTTCAAAATTCATGCTGTTAAGCAGTTCTCCTGTATAAATCGCATCTTCGCTCAATATATTTGCTTTGGCAATTGCAACACCTTCCTCGGCAATGCGCCGGGTGAATTCCTCACATTTTTCTTGCAGATCCATTCGATAGTCATGTATCTGGTCTGCCAACTTTCGAAATTCATTAGCGGATAATCCCACTTTGTACTTAGGCATTTTTCTTCCTCGCTTTCAGAGCTACTACCAATTCATTCAGTCCATCTGCTATACCGGCTACAGTATAGTCGGCTGATTCCTTATCAACCGTTCCATCTGCATTCATAACTGGCTCTGATTTCCAGATAAGAGATTCCTCTGTAATAGGAAGTTGGTTAACTGTAGAAAAAGATCTGGTGTAATCCAAATTAGTTCCAAATACATCAGCATAGGCACTTCCTTTACTGGCCGACAATGTAGCAAAAAAACAAACAGGAGGACTATAACCACTGTCATAATCCCCCGTTTCATCACCATTCTCATCCAGAATTGGATTTCCTTTTCCGTAATTCGAATACCATAATTTCTTTGTATTTTTCTTCAAATTTCTCAATGCGCTATCCCTCCACCTTTGTTGCGCACGCATCCCTGCAACCATTCCGGCGGAATCACCGTTTTGGTCACGCACAATCTTCTTTCAACTTCACCCAGTTGCCGGGAGATAATTGGATCACCGCCTTACTGAGCCGATAACACTGTTGCAAATGGGATTACCTGACTCAAAATATCATCTCTGCTCGTAAAAGTTCTTGAAACTCCATTATCAGAATAACTTGTATGTCCCTCTGCCCCAATAGTGTTCCAATCATATAAAGCGAGACGCTTAATTATTGGTTTCATTCTTTTTAAATCCCTTTCCTTAAATTCATCTGTATGATGATCTTGATAGTTTCTAACACACTCAACATCTTCAACAGCATTTTTTACTTTTTGCAACAGAAGAATCTTATCAGAGTCTTCTGTTAATTCTAAGGAAAGTTCTTCTCGCAAATCGGAATAGATTACCTCAGTAAGTTCTTCCATAGATTACTTCTCCCTTATTCTGTTTTTGCAGTAACAGTTGCACTTCCGGCTTTTTCGATTTCGTAATTCTTTCCGCATTCTGCAATCGTAATATGTTTGCCACTTTCTGCTTCAATGTCTGATTTTCCGTCCCATGATTTCCATACTCTTACATTCTGTCCCGCTTCAACACCGATTTCCTCGTCAGACACTTTGTATTTGTATGAATTTCCACTTGTGAGTGCTGGTGTTACACTTAACTTAGTAGTTCCGGCAGTACTTCCAGCTGCCGACTGAACGGTAAGCTTTCCCAGTTCTGTCGTATCAGCTGTGATACTGTACTGAATAACTCTCTTAGCGAAGTCACTATCCTGTGGCATTCTAGCTGAAAGATTTGTAATTTTAGCAGAATACCATTCCGGTCCGTGATCAAGACCAATCTGCCCAAAGATCTGTTTCTTAGTTCCAGCTCCAACCTTAGCAAGTTCCTCAAGGAAGAAGTTTCCTTTTCCCGGTACAAGCTGTTCAACCGGTGCCATGATAGATGGGTCAAACAATGCAACTGTTCCTGTCGGAAGATACTTCAAAGTCTTAAGGTATACAGTTCCAAGCGGTGTAAGAACCTGGTCTACTGCGATTCCATTAATATCTCTTCCGGCACTGACAATTGTTAAATCGTTAGCTGCTGCATCTGCATTCAGCTGTAATCTACTTGTAGAGTCAAGCCCTACTACAAGGTTTGTTGTGTCTCCATTAGAATCATCAATACATTTGATAGCTTCGCATAACAACATGAATGAAAGCATCTTGCCATCTGCATCAACGATATTTGATTCAATTGCAGTGAGAAGACCTCTTGATTTATTCGGAACATTGTCACCTGTTGACTTCTGATACTTTCCGTTAAGGAATGTGTACTCAATGTCCTGTCCGATTTTAGCCATTTTAGCAGCAATCTGGAAATCTTCTTCGCTGATTGGATTAGCCTGCTGCCCTGCAATATTAATTCCTGAAAGAGTTCCCATGTTAGACATCTTTCCGTAAGAAATTCCAACGCTTTCCTGGAAAATCTGAGTAACATTTGTCTTCTGCTCTCTTTTCAGGACGGATGCATCCGGTGCCGTTAATGATTCAGCTTCGGAAATACTTGGCTGAGATCCTTCTGCTGTCTCATATTCCTGTCCCGTTACGAATTCTGTATGATTTGTAGTTTTTCTATGTACACCAATCATTGTCGAAAACGGTGTCTTGGTATTGCCTTTGTTGAAAAGCATACCGCTAAAATTAGGAGTGTTACCACTCATTGCAAATACGTCTGCCATTTTTTAATCTCCTTTTCTATTTTGCGTTAGCTTCTGCCTGCCGACGGATAAGAGATGCCATTCGAGCCATATCTCCGTTAGCCTGCGCTTCTTCAATCTGTTTACTGAAATCTACTGTTTTCTGGTTTCCTGACGGAGGTGCTGGCATATCTTTCATAATTTCTGCTTTGATGTTTTTGCGTACCTCATCATCATGTTTCTTCTGAATTTTGAATACTGTATCCATATCACCATCGTAAAGAGCCTCAGCAATGTCGAATGCGTCTTTTGCATCGTAATTCTGAGCAAGATACTGTTTCTCATACTTTGAAACCTTGTTTTCACGGCGAAGAGTCTTCAATTCTTCTTCTGCCTGAGCTTTCTGCTCAGCTTCTTCAATAGACTTTCGCTCCTGTTCGGAACTTGCTGCTTTCCACTTTTTCTTATAGTCAGCTGCTTCGGAATTTGCTTTTTCCAGAAGTGTTTTCGGGACAAATCCATCAAACTGACTTTTATCAACTAAGTCTCTTTCAGCTAAAGCACTGTTGATATCATCAAAAGTCATATCTTCCTTATAAGCGTCACCGAGCAAATCTTTTAAGTCTGCCATTTTCTTACCTCCTGCGTTTTATACGAGTTCCCTCTCGATTAATTTTCTTAATGTTCCGTTTTTAAGACTTGTCTTGTCTCTTGCGTTTTTGAATAGCTTCCCTGCTATGTATATAAAAAGCACCCCGTCATAAGGCGAGATGCTAATTTATCAATCTGAAACTGATTTCTGAGACGGCTGATCCGTAATATCCGGCTGTCTCTTTTTGTATGGATCATCATTCGATTCATCCGTTTCGTCTTTCGGAGTATCACTTGGGAATAGAACTTTATCAATTCTTTCCGCAGAATCAAGTGCCACCTGTTGCGGATCCGTAAATAATCCAACAGTCTCAATTGCCCTTAATGGGTCAATTCCAATATGAATTAATGTTGCAAGTGAGTTACATTTCGTAGCCAAGTCATATGTACGTGACCTAGAGAATTTAATATCCAAGTCAGCTAAGCTGAGTTCAGATATGTCTTCTTCCACTTCATCACTGTTTTTGATAATGCTCAAAATAACAGCTGTTTCTCTTCTTTCAGATGCCGTCCAGATCTGCTCTTTGGCTTTTGCATCTGTTTCTGCTGCCATCCAACCAGTTGACATATTCGTAGCACTTCCTGTACTACCGCCGGACAATTCTGAACGACTTGGAACACTACATATATCAAGAATCTGCTGCTTAATGTAATCAACCAATAACTGATTGCCAGTTTGGTCAAGCGTACATTCCAGATATTTCAATGTTGCAGTTCTTCCTGTCGGTGATTTCGTAACAATCATCCCATCTTGGCGCATTTGTTTGTATTGCTCATTGTCAATTTCAATATTGTCGCCCCACAACAGGTTTTGAACGTGTTGTGCAATGTCATTGACTCTATCAGAGTCTGTAGTATTCAATGCATTCATTAGCGGGATTGCCTTTTCAAAACATCCCATTCGGTCGAAATCATTAATATACTCTATAATCGGCACTTGGCCTAAAACATTAGGCTTTATTTTAAATCCTTGATTATAAGAGTCGGAAGAAATACCTCTCTCAATTTCAAAGTACTTATTCTTCGTGTAACAACCAAAAAGAATAGAGCCATCAATCCTCGGAAAATAAGTTACTCCAAGAACAGGCTCCCTGTATGCATCGTTGCTATACACTACGAATGTATTCATCGGATTTAAAACCAACAAATCGAATACCGAACTTCCAGTTTTGAGTTTTTTCGGTAATATCAATCTGTATCCGACACCACAAGTCTTGACATCTTTTGCCAATTGCAGATCCTTTGATGATTTGCTCTCTTCTGTCAACATTTCATTAATAGCAGCAATCCGCATATCTTCAATCTGTGATTCTTTACTGCCGAAAATCTTCTGAATGGCTCTTTTGAAAAATCCAGCACTTTTCATATCTTTTCTGGCACGTTGCACATATGTAATTGGCGAACCAAATTCATATCCCAACTTGAATTCAAGGATTTCAGATGCCATGTTATCAACAATGTGCTCATTGATTTCTGGTCGAACTTCTTTCTCTCTTTTCAAAATCGGCTGCTTGCCTCTTGCATATTCGAAAAGATACTGTATTTCACTTCTGTTCATTTCATGAATTGCATAAGCTTCACTAAGTACAGAAAGTATATTGGTCGCATCTATATTCAGTTCGTCTGTAAATATTTGTTTTCTTCCAAATAACTCCACTTAGTTCCACCTCTGCATAAAAAAAGAACCTCACGTGATGGTACCACGCAAAGCTCTTTTTCTCTTAATAATGAACGAATTACAATTTCTTCGATTATAATTTTACTACTGTATTTTATGAATTTTATGCCAATTTTCTAAAAAATGTATTTTTTTATTCTTTTTGACACAAGAGTCTGGTCTATATTCAATTTTAAGGCTACCTCCTGTTGAGATAATCCGTCTTTCGTATATTCAAGAATGGCTTTATCCCGGATGTCTGAGCATTCTGCAATTACAGTATCAATCGCTATTTCCAATTCATTCAGTCTGTGTATATCATCTTGAATCTTAACTTCCATCTCACGGCATTTCTGATCCCATTCTTGCCTTTGACGAATTTCAGCGTCAGTACACCCTCCGACTGTAAACCCACGTGCCTCATAAGGGAAATTCGGATTAGATCCATATACCTTGCCGGAATACGTAGACGGCTGTTTTGCAATATACCGGTCAAGTTTTCTCTGATCCCTCTCAAGGAGGACTTTCAACAATTTATAGTTTGCAATATCTTTTCTTGTAAGCTTCATCTAAATCATCCTCCTTAAATTCCGAGTGCTGCTCTGCTATATGTTGTTACTGTTGCGCCGATTAGATTCTGTACAAATAATGCAAAGCTGGCCAGTCCATCCGGTACATCATCGTGTGGGTTCTTTCCACGAACTGAATAACTCAGCAAGAATCCCATCATCTTTCCATAATCTTCTTTAGGCTTATACTCCGTCCTTGCTTTAAACAGGACGTGCTTTTTAACCCAGTCAGCATTTACAATAATCTTCGTTTCCTTATTGGATTCTGTGTATTTCGATGTGATATTGCACACACCGCCTTTTGCTTCGACAAGCTTACTTACTTCCAACGCAACACGGTCACCGCCGTTATTGCTCTCGAATTGGCACTGCTGCATCTTATTATCAACTATCAAATCTGAGGTCCGTTCGTATTGAACGCCATAATCTGTATTATCATCACAAATGCAAGCTGTAAGATAATAGTCATTGCCATACTTCAATAGGCACGGTAAGAACATTGAGTCAGTACCCGTATTCTTCGTATCGCATATTCCAAGGATTGCATCTGGTTCCCCAAGTGGCAGCGTAATGAATCTTCTAAGTTCTTCGTCTGTGTACAGAAGTCCTTCACGTTCAATAGGTTCATTCTTGTACAGGCACTTATAAGAGATTTCATCCATCGTAAGTTCCTGATCGTGGAAGAATTCAACACTGAATCCGTTGTATTTGTAATCGAAGTTCGATTCTCCTGTAATTGGGTCAATATCTGGAATGGCAATAAAACGTGCCCTATCATTTCCCTCATAGATATCAATCAATCGTCCAATTACATCATGTACGGACCATCTGGTAGCAATATGGATTTCTTTACAACCGTCCATTTTTCGCTGTTTAGCGTCAGTACCGTAGATTCGCCATAGCTTGTCCAGAATATTTTTATTCAGTGCTTCTTCGATACCACCTATCAAGTCATCACAATACAGATATCTATTGGCACGGACCTTACCGGCATTCTTGCTTCCAACAGATGTACACTGGATATTCGAGAACGGTTTGTATTTATTGAAGTTGATAGTTTCTCTCTTGGCATTGGTGCTATGAAATTTCACGTCCGGGAATATCTCTTGCCAGCAATATTCATCTGAGTTCGTTGTGATATCCATTACTCCGTCATAGAACATTCTGGTAATATCTCCACTATGTGAGAAAAACAAACTGAAATCATCCGGGTGTCTTCCGATAATCCAAGACGCAAAGAATTTTTCGAGTGTAGTTTTTTGCGTACCAGGTGGCATGGAGATTGAAAGAATATCCAGTTTATCGTCTTCCAAATCCTGTAGTGATTGAATCAATCCATGCTTATTCAATTGCTTTCTTTTTGGAGAATAAAAACGATCCTGTTCTAATCGCTTTCGCTCAAGATAGAGCAGATAACTATCAAATAAATGCGGTGCTTCAAATTTCACTGCTTGCCAATAGAGGTCTTCAAACCTTACATCCCTGTTCTGCAGAAGCAGTCTCTGAGCAGATAATTTCACAGCTTTTGAAAGCTTAAGGCAATATTTGAGATAATCTTGATTGTCTTCATACATATTCAAGCACAGCTGCATGATATTATCCCAAGTGCTATATTTATTTGATGGTTGCATCTTCAATGCATTGGCTATTCGCTTGTATTCTGTAAAATTCATCTACTCACCTCCTCCAAAACAAAAAAAGAGCCAATATCTGCAATTTCTCACAAATATCAGCTCTGGCTCTTAGGCTCTGGCACTAATTTTTCTTTAATTTTCCATCCCTAATCACTGGATAATACGCTTTTTTGCAGTGCTTACACCAAATCGGCGTATTTTCAATATTGGAATTCTTTTCTACCCTCTGACCAGTCTTGTGACCAGCCGGACAGTAATACCATCCATTAACAATCATGCTATTCCTCTGTATGACAGGTGTTTGTAATCTTTCCGTACACATCTTCATACAGCTCCTGTTTGTCTCCGTTGTATGTATACTCAGCATAGATACCATCACCACTGATATCAGTTGAAGCAAGGCACTTGTAATTCTGCAAGGTCTTGCAACTCCATACAATAAATACATTGCTTAAATCAATTGGTGTCTCTGGTCTGTTCTTCCGATACCATTCAACGAGTTTCTTCTTTGCTACACTCTGAAAGTGATTCATTCCTGTGATAATCATTTCTAATCCTCCTGTTTTGGCTGAACATTTCCACAGCCACGACAATATGTCTTTCCATCAGCTTCTTTTACACACGTACAATTATGCGCTTCACTGCATTTTTCTTCATTTACTTCCACATAATCTTTCATATTTTCTTACTCCTCATAAATAATATCCAGTCCGTACGCAACCGCAGCATCATGCTCTATCCGGCATCCTCTTGCATTCTCCCAGCCTTTGCAGAAGTATACCGCATGGCACAAACTCATATTTTCTAATGACTTTGCGAGGAAACATAACGGGATCTGGACTACTCCACGTTCTTTCATAGCCTCATTGCTGTACCACTCGTCTGTAAAAAGCGTATTTACAATCTCATATCCCTTTTCTTTAAGAACTTTGATTGCTTTTTCTCTTGTTGCTACAATTTCTTCATCCGTCTTTCCAGCCATCGGCTGACTTAACATTGCTTTCATAATCCTGTTCCTTTCTGGTAATTCACTGATAACATCCCTTGCAATTAGCGTATGTACACCACAATATCCAATAAATTCATACCCGTTGTTTAAAGTGATTTTTGAAATTCCGGCAAATTTTCTTATGCGCTCATTACTTCTAAAAATCAAATTGTACTTTGTTTCTACGAACAAGCCTTCACATAGTTTTATTTCTTCATACAGCAAATACCCAGGTACTTCTTGTCCAGTTACTTCTACAGTTGCTTTTACATTCTTATATAGCGTTTTCATAGCTTTACTCCGTAAATACCCAATCTTCCGCAAGCATATCTGCCTGTGTGGGAACGTACTGTTCTGCTTTATTATTGTGCTTGTAAAAATCTTCTCCGTCACCCTCGCGAACTAAAACGATAATCGCACCATCTGACATGAAATTACATTCTTCATTTCCGATAACGAAATCATATTTTCCATACGCAAGTTGTAAATGCCACTCTGAACCATAAAGAAGTCTTGTGACTTTACGCTTCTTTTTCACCTGTTTTAAGGCTTCTGAGAATGAAAATAGATTCATACCGCCTAATGCAGGACAGTTTTCTCCTGTTGCAATCATCCATTCATCAGAACCGATATTTCCGAATGTGTAATCCGGATTCTCGGTGCTACGGACATCAATGTCCTTACCATCTTTCGTATGCATCATAATAGTCTGCTGATCTCTATCCCAGAACCAGTATCCACCCCACGATGGTAACTTTACTTTTGCACCCTTTTTCATTGCTTTAAACGCTTCATTCCAAATCATTGTTCAATCCCTCCTGGATTACTTAAACTTCACATTGATTACAAGGTTTTGACCAACTTTATATGCGCTGTTAAGTGCGCTCTGATAGCTTTTGTACCACGGCTGACTGCTAACAGGCTTATACCTTGGTGTGCAAGCACTTGCTGGTAATGTTGTTCCAATCATCATTGTTGCTGCCATTGCTACGATTAATAATTTCTTCTTCATAGTTTTCTCTCCTTTTGCTCATATGCTTGTTCAAATTTATCTTGTAAATATACCTTGTGTCGGCATATCCCATTCACTTTCTCTTCTGTAATGTATCCATCTTTAGGAACCGTTAATACACCACGTCTTGTATGAATCCTCACACTTCCATTAGAACACTTGCTAAGGCATGTTACCGGCGTTCTAACGAAATAAGAAATTTCATAGATATTTTCACCCGTCCATTGGACAGCTTCTATTCTTTTAAAGCTTACTTTATCAATATATATCACGTTTATCACCTCTCAATAATCGGAACGGAAGGATTTGAACCTCCGACACGCTGGATATAAGCCAGTTGCTCTACCGCTGAGCTACGTTCCGTTAGCAGATGACAATCATTTATGGTGGTTATTGGTGTTCCCTAACTGCCATCTCTGTTACGGTTCTTTTAGGATTGAAAAAACAATATTTAATAATAATGAGGGAGTATACTACAACTTTTATTGTTATATACTGTATTTTTATGAAGTGATACCGCAACTAAAACACCTCATGCCAGATGTCGTTGCAATACATCTGGTGCTTTGTGAAAGCTAATAAAAACATGATTAGAGTTTCCTCTTATTCACCACGGTAAAAGTCATATTCTGCCAGTGTGACGATAAGTCTGAGCGTCCGGTAGCGAACCTTGGCTTCTTACCGTTGTCAAAGCACACACGGGATTGATACCCGTAAATTTCACGGTTCTTTCAGATTATTTTGTCTTAACAGGACATATTTTCTTTCCAAGAACTTGCCATACCGCTACTTTAACGAATTTCTTGTGTTATACTCTGATTTCTCAGATTCAAGGCAAATCGGCTTACTTGAGATTTCCAGTTAGTCCATAGTCTCTCACACTACTCACATCACTGGATTATTCTTGCACCGCAAGCGTCTATTCTACACCAACCACAAGGATTCTGCTATTGACTTCTCTATGATGATACACTGCAAGGCATTGTTGACGATGTTCGTCTTCTCCAACAGAATCACTTCTGTCAGAAAGAATCGGCTGATCCAGTATCCCGAATAAGCTTATCTCGTTACCATCGCATCTCAGCAAGACTGAAAAATCCATCTGCACTGAGTTAATCATGTTTTAAGGCTACCGCCCGGAGTCGAACCGGAAACCTATTCATTAAAAGTGAATCGCTCTACCATTGAGCTATGATAGCATGTCGCTGTTTTTAGACTGTACAAATTTACGGGAGTGCTTATGTCAGTTTTTCACAGGAATAACATTCTTTCTTCTGAGAACAGCAAAACTCAGAAATTGCAGATGCCGGAGTCGAACCGACTATTTCAATGCGTGATTTATTTATCCGTTTCACTCATCTGCAACCATCCAAATATGTTCAAAGGGTGACTATTTTTGCGAACTGAAAAATAAGGGGAACTCTTCAAGAATAGTCAAAACTTGAAGATTGCAGTCATTTGACCGCAGCGCCGTATGAAGGAGTCGAACCTCCAAGTCATTTCTGACCGAATGCTTAGCAAGCATCTCCAATACCATTATGGGAATACGGCGAGTCCCTAGTTCTTCACTAGGGAGGAGTAAATAATTAAATAAAAAAAGAAGGCTTTCTTCAAGCAACACTCTTGAAGAATTGGTGGAGTAGGATTCGAACCCACGCAGTCACTGGAACGTCTGATTTACAGTCAGCTTGCTTTGTCCACTTGCATATCCACCAATGCCGGAAGTGCGTTTTTACTGAACTGTCACTTCCCATAAAACAGGTTCCGTGATTTTTCATGTGTATACCCACTACTGCGCTCACGTTCGGCTACAGCCTATCACTGCCAGTTCTCCGCAAAGATACTGAGTTGAGTTGCACTAAATCGGATAGACGGGATTCGAACCCGCGAACTCAGTCCCTCGCATTTCAGCGAGCTACCATCCCTTGTTGCTGAGTTTTGCCACAACCTTTCCTCTCGGTCACTATCCGAAACCGCCGTCTGACGGTTAGCATCAATATTTATCGTGCCGTGCGTTGCACTAGATTTTATCGTCTTTACTGACGCATTCTTAATTTCCAGCTTCTTTCACAACTGTACTAACACCCTGCGATGTAATCCATCCATGCTTCAATCGAGCCTTAGCTGTCGTGAAATCAATAAGATTCTGAGATAACGATTCTGAAATAACTCTGTTTGATTCAGCTTCTGCCTGAGCTTCTGTAATCTTAATCTGAGCATCCGCTTCTGCTTGAATCTTCTTCGTTTCTGCCTGGACCTTAATCTTCTGCTGTTCAGCTTCTGCCTGCTGTTTTTCCTGTAAAGCAGTTACACGGTTGTCAATCGCTGTCTTAAGCTTACTGTCCGGGTGAACATCAATAATTGATGCATCAAATACCTCAATACCGTATTTCTCAGAAAATTCTTTGTTGAGATATTTTGTCAACTTTGTATTCAACTTTGATCTGTTCCCAGAGTAGATATCCATCATCGAATAATCTGTCGTGACTTCTGAGATTTTTGATTTCAAAACTGGTTTAACACGGTTATTGATGATATCATCTCCGTCCATTCCTTTAAACTTCTTGTATGTATCAACAAGAGTGTCTGGATTGTAGCGGTATGACATCTGGAAGCTTACTGCAATACTTGCATCATCAGAAGTTGCCACTTTAAAAGATTCATTTTTTTTGCTACCCTCTCTCTTGTCTTTCGACATTACCAGGATTTCATTACTGGTCGAGAACTCCTTTACTTTCTTCATTGGTCCAACAAAATTTAATCCCGGTGAAAGTGTCTGATCTTGGACTCCATCCTTGTAAGTGTATACAATTCCGGTCTGCCCGGTTTTGATCAACTTGCAGCAAGACTTTACTGTGAATGCTGCTGCAATAATCGCGAATACAACAATCACAGTTGTTAACTTCTTTTTCATCCGTCTTTCTTCCTTTCTTCAATTTCTTTTTCTGCTTTTGCATTATCTTTAAGGATTGCAAGCCGGATTTTATTACCGACCCAAGCCAAAAGCATTCCAATTATCAAAAATACGAATATTAAGCCTATAAACACTGTAAACATTTATCGATCACCACCCGTTAAATACGCAAACAATTAACTAATGCCATCAGCAGCATGTAACCAGCCATGAAGCATGAGAATTTCGACTCTTTTTCATGAATGAACTGCAAGAACATAGCTATGCAAATACAAAGCAATATTAAATTACCCATAAAACAAATCATCTTAACCATTTTCTTCTCCTCATCGGCAAACCATGAAGTTTACGCCAGTTATTCTGTGACACTACACCAAATAATTTTCTCCATGCGTTTGTATGCTTTAATTTTTTAATATCAATTTCAAAAGTAAGCGAACCAAGCGAATTCTCTAAGCGTTCATCTGAATCACCGTGAATAAGCATTTCGCCGTTTACCTCCGGGAATCCTCCCATTTCATACTTGTTACCATCCGGGGTTTTTATGTATACCAGCTGTATTTTCGTATCCTTTTCGCCCATTACCAAATCTCCTAAAACCTACAAGAATTTGAAAATCATCCAGAGTGCTGTTGCAATTACTGACAGGAAAGTTGAAAAGTAAATGACAGCCACGATGAAGAGAAATATCTGTTCGCCTTTTGTAAAATGACCAATGTTAAATAATAATTTGTGAGCATCATTCAGCGATTTACAATAGGCTTTTCCGATTATTGTGAATGCTATTGTTAAAACAATGAACATTGCTGTGATTTTGATTAACATATCCTCTTCCTCCATCAGATGATTTAAAAGAGCCTTTTTGTTTTTGGTCGTTATTTCTGGGGGTCAGGTAGGGGCTAGGGGTCCTTTCCTGTAGAGTGGTGTCCCCGGTATCCTCTCTTGCTATCGAACATATGTATCTATACGCCAAATAACCATTTGTTTAATAGATATACACTGTTTTGTGTACGGTTTTTAATCTACCAGTATCTAACTTTCACCGTATTTGTAACCATTTATACAATTCAATCTATTATCTGATTATTTCTTAAATTGTTTAGAAATCGAATGCGTTTGAATCGTCTTCCTGGCTTTCCAGATCTGGCAACTCATCCGCTCCGATGTCTTGCGCTATCTGTTCAACTGTCTTTCTTGCCCCTGTGATCTGTTCTTGCTCCACTGCTTTTGTCTCTGCCATGCCATAAGCAGCCTTGGCAATGAATATCTTATTGGCATCTGTTCCTTTGCTATTTCCAAGATTATTCACTAAAAAGCCCTTGCAGATGTTCATCCATTTTTTAACCGTGTTGAGGTGTTCAGTAGTCCGATATTGTCCATTAATCCAATTGGTAAACGTTGTTCTATCAATATCAACCAAAAAGCTAAATGCTTCTAAAGTAGGATTAATACCATACTTACTACACAATCTTACATACACACTAAATATATTATCTAATGCTTTTATATCTGCATTATCTGGCTTTTCAATACGATCAGAAATATAGAATAACATATCTACAAAGCTATCTTTTACTATCTGTTTATTATCCTGATCTACGTGATCGATATCTAATTCACTGTGTATATACTCATCTGCATAATAATTAATATCATGCTTATATATTTCAATTCCATTACTTGTAGTTACTGTATTATCTTTCATCCTGGTCACCTCCAAACTGTAAAAATATAAACAAAAAAAGAGCCACTAAACCATTAATATTAAAATTAACAGTTCGTGACTCTGTGTATCTATATCTAAAAATATAACGATTCGCTCATTTATTTGTCTGGATATTATCATAACCTCTTTACACCAATATGTCAATAATAAATTTAAAAATATATTCTGTCCTTGTATATATTATATATAACTATAATTATTATATATATCACTACTGTATAGGCTTATAATATACTGTATTATTATAATATAGATTATAGAATAAGATATAAGATATAGAGCAATTAACGTTAGATTTTGCGTTATGTGTAACGTTACTCTTATGTATTTCTTGGAATCTTTGCACGGCAGTGCGTATATACTTATCTATTCTTCTCTTATCTTCTCTATTCTATTCTATTCTTATCTGGGTTGCCAAGCGGTATACCAACCGGTTACAATCTGGTATACCAAGATGTTTTTGTACTATTCCAGACACAGAAAAAGACAGCCCCGAAAGGCTTCCGCTTGATTTTTTGATAATCTCATGCTATTATATTTTTAGTCGCTCCGGTTGGATGCTTCCGCGAGTGGTTCCGGTAGCAATTCCACCGGGCAAGGATTGAAACATTAGCGTTCTTTTTAACGCGAAAAAGGTGGGGTTATTTCCCCGCCTTTTTTATTTATTATCTATTACTTTTCCCGTCTCCGTAACATTGATAAAAAGCATCTACCAGGCTTCCAAGTTGTGCCGGCGTTAACTCTTCTTTCAGGTCTTCCGGAATTCTTTTGAAATTGGCTGCAAACGTGTCACCGCAAGAACCAATTTTACAAGACTTTTTGACTTGCTGGAGTTTATACATTCCGCCAATTTCGACATCGGTAAACATTCCAGCTCTAAGAGCTTCGCGACCTTCCTTGTCTCGGTCAAGTCCTAACTCTTTTATGATTTCTTTTTTGTTTACAATTCCAATTCCTTTTATTTTCATGTTCGTTTCCTCCTTTTTATATCTCTTCTTTAACTGTCTTTATTGTAATATATGTGCGTGATAATGTCAATACTTATATGTGCGTTATTTTAAAATTTTTTCCAGCTCGTCCAACTTAGTTAATACCGTATCGCGGATAAATGCGCTGTTAGTCTTATCAAGTCCCAGCTTTTCTATTCTCTCCTTTGTCCCTTTTGGAAATACTATATTTAATCTATAGTTATTTTTCTCATAATTTCTAACGGCTTTTTGTCTAGCTGCTTTCTGTTCTTCTGTATATTCCGGCATATTCTTAAACCTCCATTTCGTTTTCTATATTATAACATGTGTGCGTTATTTATTCAATAAATATGTGCGTAATAATTATTGCACAAAATAGCCATGATTATATGTGCGTAATATTGTTGATTTTGTCAATTGTATATGTGCGTAATATCGTGTATTATATAACCATAGCAACGAGATAACAAATCACAGGAGGTCAGAACATGAAACTAATCGAACTCTTACTAATCACATCAGAACATAGAAATATGTACATCTGGGACAATGGCGAAATCATAGCACAGTATGACGGACGAGATTCAATCCCGGAAGACTTGAACGACAGAGAGGTCGAATTAGTTGACTGCTCCGGCGATAACTTCCATGTGTATTTAATTTCAGAATAAGGAGGAAAAGAACCATGAAAAAAATTATTATCGCTGTATTAATCACAGCAGAATTGACAAGCTGGGCAACAAGATCATATATGATCCGCTCAGCTCAACCAGATCGTCCGTGTTCTATCACATGGGACGGAGAGACAGAAACATATAAATAAAGCCGTTGACACTCTACCAAAGCAACCAACGGCACCAATCAAAAAATATTATGAAAGGTAGCCCTATTATAACAAGAGCAAAGGAAAAAGACAATGAAGAAAATTGAAGAAATCAGAAAAGCACTTGAGGAAAGAAAAGACCGCAGCGCATGGAATAAAGGCGTTACAGTTTACGCCCTGGAATTACTGGAAGTATACGAGGAGCGCGCAGAGTACGAAGGCAGAGACGCAGAAGATCGCAAAGAATTTAGGGAATGGCTGAAGAATGGCGCGGACGGATGGGAGGCGTACAGCTGGGGCGGTTCTTCCTTGATCTATAACGGAGATATTGCCGAGCGGCTTTGCTGCCCGTCAGAACTTAAAAAGACACGCAACGGAGAACGCAGACCAAACAGCCGCGAGGAATGGCTTGACGTGCAAGCAAGGGCTTTATATCAGGCATCAAACAGATTATCGAGAGTGGCTTTTTAAGAGATAGACAAAACCAACCGGGGAGCAATCCCCGGAGCTTTTAGACAGATCAGGAGGGAAAAACATGAATGAATTTACATTGATTTTTACCAAAAGGGAACGGTATACAAAAGCGTGTTCGTTTTTAATGAACACAGATAAATATCAGTTGTTATGTCGTGGACGTATTAATGATACTAAATTCTATGTAGAGTACAGGAAAACAAAATAGAATCACCGCTGCTAGCGTACCGGGGAGCGTTACCCCGGAGCGGTTTTATATCCTAGCTCCCAGGGACAAGGGAAGAAAGAAAACAGCATGGAGAAATTAGAAAAAGTCATGGAAGCACTAGATAAGGTAATTAGATTGTCGAGGAAGACAGGCAGACCGGAACCACTAAAAAAGATTCCGAGAACATACGAAGACATAGACGAGCGCGAGTTAAAAATAATAGACAGGCTTGCAGCTATGACAGTGGAGGAGCGTCTAAGATTTAATAATTATCAATGCGACATTATGGGGAATATGACAATGGAAGAGGCCAGGAAGCATGCCGCAGAATTAGACGAGAAAATTGATGCATATTTAGGCATCTAGCCGGAGTGATTCCGGCTTTTTCAAGCACGAAAGGACGGTGCAGCATGAAAACGATTGTATTAACAGAGCGAGACGCCAACCAGATAGACACATATTTAGAATTGACCTCTGGCCGGATCTCCGAAGAATTAAAGTTATGGGAAAGCATGAAAGACAAGTCACCGACTGCCGAAAAGAATATTTCTTTCCGGAAAGAGACTGAGCAAGCAGTTGAAAAGCTAAGAAATCAGTTAAAATAATATAAAAAGAGAAAGGGAAAAGCCATATGAAAAGGGACGACTTCAAAAAAATAATTAAATTGCGGAGCATCTGGAAAATTGACCGCAGAAAGGGCAACTATACACTTCCGAATGGCGAAAAATTAACCGTCTATGTGAAAAAACTGGTTGAATCGCAAATGAAAATTGATAACCTGTTAATAGCTTCCGACGGGGATTTATATTTCGGAACTGGCGGAGAATGGGACGCTGAAAGAAAAGAATTTGATAATTTCGCCATTTGCCCGCCGTTTTCAGAAAATGAAATTTGCACATTTGACGAAATGGAAAGCCGGATTAACAGAATTGTAAATGAAATAGTATGTTGATATCAAACAAGCCCACACCGCTAAAGGTCGTGGGCTATAGCTATTTATTCAAGTTCCGCTGTTATCTGATCCGCACGGGTTTTTATAGCTTCCCGCACTGATTCCGGCAAGTTCTGGAATTTTGGCGAAATCCCAAACATGGACGACATAACAATTAATGAAAATGCATTTGCATCCACTTCCAACGGTTGCAAGTTGTATTCTTCTACGGTCATTTTGTCACTCGTCTGGTACTCTTCCAGGTCTGCGCCGTTTGCGATCTGGTAAGCGTGCCGGAGTTCGTGCGCCAGAGCAAGAAAGAGATCCGGCGAAATATCAACATCGTTTCTGATCAGAATTGCACCCGGAATCAATGCTGCTATTTGCGTATCGGTGCGCATCTGGTCAGATGATACGAATTCAATTTTTGGCGCATCTATATGCAGTATATCACAGACATCTTTTGCGAACTGCTTACATAATGGTTTCTTTTTCATGGGCGTTCTACCTCCGTGAATATGATACCATGTAGGGGAGATTTTAACAACCTATTTACAGGTACAACCATGCGTGCTATCATGTAGTTAATTAGAGTCGATTTTAGGCGTTTTGATGCACAGACGATAAAAAAGTCATAAGCTGATGCTATACACTGTCTCAAATCACATCACAGCCGTTTACAGGTATATAACAGCACGACACAACCATATCTGAATTATCAGAAAAAGGACGCCAGAATGGATAATTGTTTCTGACGTCCAGATTTTTGCCCTATTTTGTTTTGGGGTGTGATCTTTTTTTGGCGAATTTTTCTGGGGTGAAAATTTCCTCTAAAAACGCGAACTTTTCAGAAATTTTTCAAAAAAAAGTTTACACATCACTAACCGCTCTATGATTTGCTCTTTCCACATCGAATCCATCTGGATACCGGGCAATCAGCTTATCTACATTCATCCGCATGATTTCTCCAATATTCCATCCAAATGATTCACACAACATTGCTACGTACCACAGAATATCGCCTGCTTCTTTCTTTGCGTGTTCCATATCCAGATCCTTTTCATGGAATACCCATTTCTTAATCATGTCGTTGAATTCGCCGACCTCACCAGACAGCCCCATGCACGCATTGAAGATACCGCCGATGTCAACACTCTCCTTGTCACTTTGCTCGTTGGAAAACTTCATGTCGTATTCCTGCATCTTCCCGATCAGTCTGTCACTTGCTTTCCCGTCATTCGTTCTCATTGCTAATTTCTGATATTCATTTGCTTTCATCAGTCTTATCTCCTTCCGATTTCTCCAATAATTCCGAGTTATCAAATACGTTGCCGACAACTTCCATCTCATTTAACTTGATGTACGTGTCCGTAAGTGGCATCGAATAACAGAACGGCTCGCATTTACTTAATTCATCCGTTGGAATCACTTCATAATGCCATCCAATTACACTGTCTATTACTTCTTCGCTTTCCACTTCTATGACGTTAAACTCTCCGAATACTGCCTTTACAAGATCATCTGGATTACCATGACACATCAAAATGTCGTTTTCCCATATTTCCTCGCCTTTTAAATCAGTCAAATTCACATATCGGCAGATTGTATTTTCATCAACCAGGAATTCACCTTCCAGATGTTCATCATAGATGTAATTTTTATCGCTAAGATAACCTTTTACCCATCTTCCATTAAAATGTTCATTGATATCCATTGCATGAATGTGTTTTCCTTTAAAAAGAATCTCTCTATTCATCAACTCCACCGCCTTTTACAATCTCAATCGCTTTTTCGATTCCCTTATTCCAGTATGCACATTCTGCATCATTTGCCCCATTCATGGAGTTTTCAATATTGGATTCTAACTGATCTACAATCTTGTCCACATCATAAGCTGTCGGTTGTTCTTCTACTGCTTTCATGCATTCCTGTATTGCATCATATTTGCCGGAGTATCCACCTCTCATAAATGTAGCTTCTTGCAACGCATAATCATTCAAATGAAGTATCAATTTGTCGGCATCAATCAACCTCATTTCTTCCACCATCCTTTATAATTTCTATCGCCTTTTCAAGACCATCTCCGTATCCGTCATAATACTGACACATATCCGCTTCACAGACGGCTATATCGTCATCTGCCTTATCGGATAGTACTTGTAGCTGTTCGATAACCTTATCTGGATCATAAGCTGTTGGTATATGTTCGACTGCATCCATCGTTCTGATTTTCTGCATTGCAGAACCGACCGGCAATTTGCGAATTGCTTGTATAACATCATTTTCGTCAATCAGTCTTCCCATCGTCTGCCCTCCTGTTCCATTCCTCAACAGCCTTATCTCTTTCATCTTCGATTATTACGAAATCGCCATTTCTGAAAGTTATCTCTACACCATAGATATGTGATGAATTCATTCCACAATTTCTGCATCTAATGCTAAACCTATACTTGAAATTTTCACCGTTCGTTCCAGTTGTATTTGTTCTAAATTCTGCTTTCTTGCCGCAGAATGGACACGGCTTTAATCTTTCACTGTATTCCATTTGTTTACTCTCCTTTATATGGTTCCGGCAATGGTGTCCAGGCAACGCAATTATGCAATGTTGTGCCGTCATCATCACACGCAATATAACCTGTTTCACTTTTTTCTAAGAATCCAATCAACATACCTCCCTCTTTGTCGCAACAAATTACGGCATCTTCTGCCAACCTCTCACTGCACAGAATCCAGTTTGGCTTTGCCAGTTCCCCGACCTCTTCCGCTAATTCATCCAACTTCGCATGGATAAATTCTGATGGTACTCTCGTCAAAGTCCTTATATCTTCCTGTATTTCTTCTAATGATCTGTTTCTGCTCATACTCTCACCTCTTCATCTGCCGGAAACCGGAAAATTTTTGGTTCTGTTATAGAAGATCTGTTATCGTAATATCTTCTACACATTTCCATAGCCTTAATAGCTTTCTCGTATGTAGCGTAACTTCCCATTAAGTATTCTTTCCCATCACATCTTGCCATTACATTTTCAGTATTCGAACAAAGCTGCGTCCTCTCGTATGGCAAATCTGCGTGCCCTCCTTGACTAATTATTCTCATCGCTCTCTACCTCCAATCTTGAATCTTCCATACCTTTCCAGTAGCCTTGTCTATATGCTTTTCTCATATAATCCTGTTCTACTTTTACGACTGAAATAGCACAAGCTGCTATTCCAATTACAAATCCTATAAAAAACTGCATTTATTTATCCTCTCCACTTTTGTACTCACATTTAATCTGTCTGGCCGACACAATCATATTCACAAAATCAGCTGCATGATAAATCTCAATGTTTGCCGGAATTCCGTATGCATCGAACATCTTAATTTCATAATTTTCGTCTACTAATTCCAGAACATCGGCGAAATTATTGTCCTCGTCTGGGAATCCGTCTAAAATATCTCTGATTTCATCTTCAATATTTTCCAGCAATGAAATCATTGGGACATTGACCGTCTTCTGTGAAATTACAATTCTTCTCGTGCCATCTCCGCAAGTCAGAAGCAATTCGTATTCGCACTCATAATAACCGTCCACTAAAATTGCATTTTCTGGGAATTCGTCAGTCACCGTTGGTTTATTTTTACTACTTTCCTGTATATCATACGGCACATAGTAATCAATAACGTGCTTTTCTTCCAAAGTTTCTCGGCTAAAAACCGTATGCTCTTTTTTCAGCAATGTGACGTTCTCCCGGAATCTGTCAAATTGTGCCGTATTTCCATTCTCTGCATCTACTTTGAAGAACGATTCAAATTCTCCGGTATCAACATTCTTTCTGCCGATTCTATCTGCATAAACGTCCGGGATTGCCGTTCCTCTACATTCAAGTTCAATCTTATTTTTAAGTATCAATCCTTTAGATTCTAAATCTTCTCTTGCTATTCCTGTTAATTTCATAATTCGTTCCTTTCTCCTTAAAAATGCGTAAAAAAATACCAACCACCGAATATTGATGGTTGGCAGAATCATTATGCGCATATTAATATTATAAAGAATATTATTGTCATGGTTATTAATATTTTATTTCTTACAACTCTTCTCACAAACATTTTTCGAAATTTTTTTTCACAATTTTCAATTCTTTTTATGCATTCTTCTGCATCTTTCCCGCAAAGCTCTACTGTTTGGTCATCCCATACATCTTTAAAATAATCAGGATTTTGCAATACTTCATTAGCATAATTCATTGCTTCCGCCACTTCATATCTAAACTCCTTAGGATCATATCTGGAAAATATGTCTATCGCTTTTTCGCAGTTTTCCCTTGCATAATTTTTATAATCCCATCCACCTATTTCCTTTATTCTGTATGTGATTGCTAAAGAATAAAATGGATGTATCTTATCCTTCGCTTTTATTAATTCATTCTGTAATTCTGTAAGTATATAAAATATAACCGATACAACAATACTTGAATAAATTCCTCCAATTATTCCTATTGCCAAATTTTGCATGGTAGCTGTAAAATTCATTGGCATTTCCTCCCGTACATTTGATACGGAAATTATACCATTCCAACCATCAATATTCAATTGTCAAGGTACTGTTTATTTATTCCAAGTCAGAAGCTGACACGCTATCGTGCAATCTTCCATGACTTCTGTATTAATGTTTCCTCTGTTTGGTTCTAATTCATCCAGGAATACACCATTTATGCAGCTATGCCCTATCTCACGTTCTTGCTTCGCTCTTCGCTCAAATACTTCCGGGAAATCTACCCGAATTTTATTCCAATATCCCATACCGCCTTTTACACAGCCAATGCAGTTATTGTTCGGATATCCCATGTCGTACATGATAGGTCTTGGAACACCAAGCTGATATGCTATTCCATGTGCTTCTTCTTTCGTCAGCCCATGTTCTATAAGTGGGAATTCGTGATCGTAATCACTCAAAGCTTTGCAAACCCTGTCTGCTCTGTTCCGCTCATTTACGTCATATCCCCACACATAGATGTGATGATCCGGGTGCTCACGCTCCCATTTCATTCTCACTCTCTTTTTCATCCATTCAGTACACGGTGCGCCATAGGGGGTGTTGATGCATCTTTTCTTTTCAATAACATCATCCACACTCTCATATTCGTCTGACTGTAGGATTGTTATCTCTCTTCCAAGTACCCTCTCGCAATCATGCAAGAATCTTAAACTATCTGGATGCTGATTCGGTACGTGAGTATATATAATCTCATCTACATCCTTTGCTAAATAACACGCTACAAAACTGCTTATTCCTGTTGAAAACCAACATACTTTCATAACACCACGCTACAAATCCATGTATCGTGGATAAAGGCTTCACGCTTCCCATGCTACTTTCAATATGGCTTTCACAATGAGTTCCCACACATATTTCTTTTCACGCAACTGTCAGCCCTTTTGTTCTTGCTACTTTTCACGCTTTAGCAGTCAACCTCGGTTTACCGAGGATTCGTTATTCCTTTCTGTATTTCTCCAAAATCTCTGTAATTGCTTTCATGTGTTCCGCTACTTCCGGCAGATCTTCATCACTGATTGTTTTAAATTTGTACCTTATTCCAAATTCTTCCAGTTCAAGTTCATTGTCTCTAAATTCTTCAAACATTTTAGCCAGCTCATTTTCTTTTTCGGCGTCAGCGTCATATTTGTAAAACGGCTCTATGCGTAAAAAACGTCCCATTTCAGCCGTTGTAAATGCTGTCCTCTTTGGAGTAATTCTTATAATTGTCACTGGGATGATCTTTTTATGCCGGAATGTTACTCCCCAACCAGCTACAACTTCTTTTGCAACACCAACCACATCCCCGACTTCCAATGTGTCTTTGTCTATCTCTTTTAATTCAATGTACATAATTTACATACATACTCATTTCCCTAAATTCTCTAAGTTCTCTGAGTATTCCTTTCTCGTCTATATCTTTTTCACGCAATTCATCCAATATAACACTCTTCCTAATTGCCGTATCTTTTGTTATTAAGGCTTTTACTGCTTTTTCATACGCCAATTCGTCAATGCTATTTTCTTCATAATGTGTTTTCGCCATATCTTCACCTACGCAAATCTCAATTGTTCCTGCGTATCATCTATAATCAAGTTCGGCACTCTTTCGCCGACCTTAAGATACGGGCAGTTCGCTTCTACAAGCTTCTGCGCCATAATCGGTACTACACTGTTCCCAATCCTTGCCACCTGTTTTGATTTCGGGTACGCTTTCCAGTTGTAATCCCGGTCGATAATATAATCTTTCGGAAATCCCTGTGCACGTTTTAACTCTTCCGGCTGTAGCATCCTTAAATAGATATCCAGTATTGCATATTCGTTTCCGAGGATTGTAATCAGTGCAAAACGGTCTTTCGTAACGATTGTATGTAATGGCTCGTTAATTGCTGATCCCGTTCCGCATCCGTAATATTCCATAATAAACTGAGATACCCAGGTGGCTTTTTGAGCTACTTCCGGCTCTATGCCGGCTCTTTTAAGTTCTTCCCATTTCACCGCTAACACAGATACTTGCCCGAAGTGTCCGGGACTTGTTGTAATTGTATGTAGCGGTTCATTAATTGCCTGTCCAATTCCAGATTTATAGAATTTTTCAAGGAATGCTATCACCAAGCCATAGCGATTGCTTGTGTCAATCGTCTGCAATGGATCCGCAATATTTTGTCCTCTTACACCATCTTTTGTTGTTTCCGAATGGTACTGGATAATATAAGGTGTAATTACTCCAAATCCATGTTTCCCAGTGATTGTAGGCATTGGTTCGTGAATACTTTGACCTCTAAAATTATCTCCACCATGATTAACCTGTACGATAAATGGCTCTGGATTGTTAAATACGAATTTTTCTAATCCTTTTGCAGTACGATTCATCGTATTCTTAGCAAGAGGTCTTTTACGTCCAAATATTGATTTCCCTAAATCTCCAAAATTCAATACGCTAGATACTGGAATCCATTTTTTAAGTCCTTCCGTTCCATCCTTGTTATGTGTCTTATCTGGCCATTTGATGTCTTTCCCATCTCGCCGGAACACTGCATACCATCTCTTTCTTGTAGTTGGTGCGCCGTAGTCAGCTGCTACCAGTTCTCGGCACTCAAATATGTATCCAAGACTTTTCATCGCAGTAATGAATTTCTTGTAATCCTCACCTTTTTTATCTGGAATTGGATAACCTTTTTCATCCAACGGACCCCACTGTTGTATTTCTTCTACGTTCTCCATAAGGATTACATCCGGCAGAATAGCTTTTGCGTGTTTGTATACCGCCCACGGAAGAATTCGAAGTCCTTTTTCTCTCGGCTTACCGCCCTTTGCTTTTGAATGGCTTGTGCAATCCGGACTCGCCCACATAAGAGCCACGTGCTGTCCTTTTACATATTTTTTCAAGTTAACCTTAAAAATATCTTCTGTCAGATGCAGTGTATCAGGGTGGTTGGTCTTATGCATCAATATAGCGTCTGGATCATGGTTAATGGCTATGTCTACAGGTCTTCCAAGTGCCATTTCTATTCCTACAGATGCCCCGCCACCACCGGCGAAACAATCCACAATTAAATCTTTCACTCTCACATCCCCCAATCCTGTCTTGTGCTATCATTGCCGGCTATCCCATTCCTCATAGCGGTAGTTCTGCCGTTAATCCCGTACATTTCATACAATCCTTTTGTGGCACGTATGCCGTTCCAGTGCATAGAATCTGTTGGTTCATGATAGAGTTTTATGAAATCATCTACGCTATAATGCATTTTCGGATTTCGCTCTGCATAATCTCTTGCCCGTTCTTCACTGCCATATCCGCATTTCGGTGCAAGTTTTATAAATTCTTCTTTCTTCATCTTTCCGAAAGGAGCCGATATATCTTTGCCCGGCCGGAGCTCCGTACTCCTTTCTGTAAATTACATATTGTTTCTAAGAATTACGTCTATATATCCAGTTTGCAGTTCATATGCCGGCATTACATCTTTTACCCATATAATCGCACCCTTCGGATGTTCGTACTTCCATTCTTCTTCCGTCAGTTTCACATTTCTCAGCACCCACGCATGAGGTCTTTTATATCTTTTCTTCAACTCTGAATAAGATATGTCAACACAGTGTTTTTCTCTTTCCTCAGACCAATCAGAACAGGATATTGGATATGTAGAGTCTATAATGCATGTGCCTTTTACAAGGTTTGTCCCACTTTCCAGTAAATAGATCGGCTGTCCTATTTTCTTGGTATTACTACCTCTTATTTCAATAGTTTTCTTCCCACTAAGGATAAGATTTAACCATCTCTTTTTTACAATTAGTCCATCCATCATTTCACCTCATTTGCCACCTGGAATCCCATTCTTGCCACATTCCTAAGATTCTCTCTAATCAGTGCCTTGTTCGTGATATGATGTTTGTTCAGCCAGTCATAGTCCTCGGCACATTCATGTTTATAACGTTCAGTTTCGTATTCACACTCTTCTTTTGCCACTTTCAAACACTGAATCATGTAATCTATCTTTTCTCCTGTGTTCATGGCTTACTCCTTTACCCGGCAGATTCTCTCTACTACTGCATAGAACTTTCCTTCATGGTCTTCGCAATATTTTTTCAGCACTCTTTCGCATGCTTCATCTTCTGATTCTCCGACTATTTCTTCCTCATGTACGCATTGCTTGTCTTCAATAATTCTGACAATGTAAATATATTCCGTCTCAATCGGCTTTTTCTCATGGTCTGCTTTCCACTGCTTAAGAGCTTCGATTACTCTTTTTGGATATTTACTTATGAATATAGTACAGTCAAGATTTACTTCTCTTTTCATCTCGCCAATAGGACAACTACTGCACATGCGATTACTCGTACACATTTCTGCCTGTAATCTGAGTGCTTCTTCAGCACTCATTTCTTCTACTGGTTCAAGTATTTCTTCCGTAAAATCATATAGTGTTTCAAGCACTTCATAACATCCGACATTATTAACTCTTGCGATTGTAAATTCCATTCCTTTAAATTTATTCATTTCAGAGGTAAATGGAACACCGCCATAATATTCACCGCATTTCAAGTCTTCTCTTACCCTTACCTTATCTCCAACTTTATATTTCATTGCTTTCTCCTTTCATTAACTTTTCTATATACAGATCCATACTGTGAACCAACTTGATGCAATTTCCATGCAATGCATGGTTCTTCCATGAATTATATTTCTCATAGAATTCTTCTTCCGTGAGTTTCCCGGCTTTCACATCTTTTACCAGTTTTCGAAATTTCTTCTTATTCTTCCGCTTGTTCTCTCCGGTCAGCTTCCGAATATATTTTCCATCAGCCGTCATATAATGATGAAATCCTAAATATCGTATTCCTTTTCTAAACGGTATGATCTGCGTCTTCCCGTTCAATTCAAGTCCAAGTGTTTTTAGCATTTCTCTGATACATTCCAAACACCATTTCAAATATTCCTTATCTTGATGAATCAAGTAGAAATCATCCATATATCGTCCATATTCAGCTATTCCAAGTTTTCCAGTCACCATACAATCTACCGGATGGACCATAAGCAAGGCATATACCTGTCCGGCTTGATTACCGAGTGGCAAACCAGGATTCTCGCTGCTATCAATCAATGTATGATTCAACCACGTTGTGTATGGTTCTGGGAAGAAATAATCTACGATATCTTTCAGTGTTTCGTGGTCAATTTCGTAGAAGAAGTGCCTGATATCACATTTCAGTATCCATCCGTCTATGTCATGTCTCTGATAGAATGATTCCATGTGGTCCCTTAATCCATCTAATGCATACAGTGTTCCTTTTCCTATTTGTCCGGCAGAATTGTATTTTATAAACACATTCTTCAATTTTGGATGCAGAATATTGTCACAGAATACGTGCTGCACTACTTTATCTTTAAATGAACACGATTCAATCACTCTCTGTTTCGGCTCATATATTTCGAACCGATTATACGGAGCAACTGTGTATGTCTGATTCTCTAATTGCTCTTTTAGGATATTGATTCCGTCTAAAGCCACATTAGAAAATCTTGCAGTGCTGCTATTAAATTTCTTACCTGACTTCGCTTTCTTATAAGCCCGGTACAAATTCCCATAATCCGTGACAATTTCTTTATCCATTGGTACTCCTTTATATTTACCTCTATGAGGACGGTCCGTTTCCTTTTTGTATCTTTCCCGATTTCGGCTTGATGCCTACTCTGACTCCCTGTTATACAGAATGGGCGAACGCCGTTACTGTTGTTGTAGTTATTGTTGTTGATGTTACCGGACGGCGAAACAACCGCTTGACGGAAACGAACCTAAAATGTATTTATCTTTGTCGGTCTTTGGTTCTCCATGCAATAGCCATGTGCTTTACATCGGATACCATCTTTGACCAATATTCCACGCTCTTTTCACTGATAATATTTAGCTCATAGGACATCTCTATGTAGAAAAGTAGTTCATCGCAATATGTAATTGCTTTCGTCTGCATTTCAAGTCGATCTCTTTTATAATTCTTGATATCCGTTCTATTTGCTTCAAAAAGCATTTCATAGATTTCCAATGATTTATTCTGCATTTTATCAACAAGTGAAAATCTATATTTCTTTGGATATCTATTAGCATTGCTGGTTACTTTTAATGTGTGTTTAGCCAGTTCCTTTGCCTTTTGAATTACTTTCAGCTCATTTTCTGCCATTAATCATCATCTTCCTCACAAGATTCAAAGATTGAAGAGGAAAAGATACAAAACGGGCGAACGCCGTAACTGCAGTAGTAGCCATAGTAGTCGATGTAACCGGACGGCGAAACAACCCGAACAAAGGTGTCATCATCATTACAAGCTGTGCTGTCTGGTGTAAGTGTCCACCACCATTTATTTGTATTTGGCAAAAGTTTTCTATACTTCCGGTATTCATCCACAGAAATAAGCGAAACATAATCTCTACAAGTTCCATATTCCGTCTGACCATCTAATGAAAGTAAATCGCGCTCAAATTCAACAAGTGAATCCACTCCCAACTCATTCTCAATCTTTTTGCGAAGATCTGTGTTAAGCTCATTTCTCAAATCACTGGATTTCCAATCGTTGCAATTATCATCAAACTCTCTGCCTCTTCCGTAAAAATCTTCCGAAATTGCAAAATATCCTTTTTCAAGCTTGTCCAGCACCAACCATTTAATACCGGCAGCTTCAATCGTCTTCCCAATTTCCGGCTTCTGATATTTCTTTTTCAACTGCTCATAGGCTTCATTAAGGTTTTTCAGATTTTCTCCAAATTCTTTTAACGTCATCATGATTTATTCCTCCTCAACTTTGGATACAAAGATATTAGATTTTAAGATACAAAACGGGCGAACGCCGTAACTGAGGCTGTAGTTATTGTAGCGGAAGTCACCGGACGGCGAAACAACCGCTACTGAATATGGCCATCCTCTTTCTTCTGTACTCCAAGCCGTGCATGTCCAATACCAATCTGGCAGATTCTTATTTACTAACAATTCATTGTACTTGCGTGCTTCATCAAAAGTCAGCGGTCTTACCTTGGCGTGTAAGATGGAATTTTTGTTCTGCATATCTACCGTGGCGAGGCTTGCTGTTGCGCTGCATAAGTTTTCTGCTCCAAATTCTTCTTTAAATTCTGGAAAAATATCTTCTTCAAAAAGATCAGACAAGTCAGATGTGAAATATCCATTGCTATCATTATCGAACTTAACATTTTTTCTGTACAGTTCTTCCGTAATCACCGCTGTCGAATCTTCTTTCTGCTCCAGGACGATGAATCTTCCGATACCTGTATCAAACTTTCCTCCAACCGGAATATCTTTCAGCATCACCTTGTTTTTCTGATTCTCTTCTTCAATTGCTGCTACTAATTTCTTTGCTAATTCCAATACATTACTTTTGCTCATTTCTACTTTCCTCCTGTTTCTTTTTCCAATATTCATACGGATCCGCATAATGCGGTTTCCGTTTAAAATCTGCAATAGCCTGTTCCGATGGTTGGTCTTTTTCCAGATTTGCATAATGCCCCTCGAGCATATTGTCAATTTCATCCGGTGCACGCCGTAATTCAGATCTTCTTTTCATTTTTTCTGTTCTCCATCATAATTCTGTCAATTTCTTCCCCAGTGGCAAAAGCTATCCGTTTTGCGAATTCAGTTTTACCGGATTTTTCAAATATCTGCTGTAATTTGTCTTCCAAAACATCGGCTTCATCTCCGCTTCCGGTGCATTCTCTGTACGCTCTAATCAGTTTCCAGCACTCAGCTATCGGATAGTAGAGTTTCTTTAATTCTTCATCTGTCATACCGATCACCTCTATGCATCAAACGGGATTTCCATCTGATCTATTGGATTGAATCCATCTTCCTGTTTGTCCCAACCGTATATTTTATTTTCCGCAAAGCTATTCTTTAATCGCTTGCTTTCTTTTTCGTAGTACAATGGGATGAAATAATCCTGTAGACCGCCGTCACGGTCCTTGGCAATCTCAATTACATTGTCGGCAGAATATAATGGATCATCGTCTTTCCATCCGAACATTTGCTTTGTAAGCCGGATGAAGTCATTGTTTACACGATGTATGATGAATGCATTATCCACTGCATTTCCGATATCTGCTGTTCCTGATATATCATCCAGCCTTAAGAATCCCATAGCCTTTCTTGGATGCGCTACAAACATAATATGTATGTCATACTTCTGCGCCATCTCGTGTAGTGACCACGTAAATGCCGTCTGGGCTTCATATTTGTTCTCTGAGAGGCTTCTAATGTCGAAAGCCATCAAATTATCCAGTATCAATAAATTCGGCTTATTTGCTTCGATTTTTCGTTCTAACTGCTCTTTTACTGCCAAGAAGTCATTTCCATACTTGTTGTTGTATAATGTAAAATTCTTATCTAGCCAATCAGCAATCTTCTCTTGATTCTCTTTCGCCACATTGTAGTAACCCTCAAATTGTGTTGGCTCCGCATGAGACTTTCCTGCTGCCTGTAGATTCATCCACCGCATAAAATTCTGCGGAGATAATTCACCAGAGAATACCGTTACCTTGCTTTCTGACTCAACGCAGTCAAGGCAAATCTCCGATATTACACTCGACTTACCAGAAGCTCTTAATCCGGACAACACCGATGTATATCCTGTTTTCAATCCTCTCATGCGTTGGTCTATATCACGAATTCCGGTTTTTACAAATCTCTCTGGCGGTCGTGGCATATTCAGAATATCTTTTGCCGTCAGGAATACCGGTTCGCCCTCTTTCTCCTGTATTGGCTTATATTCCGGTCGCTGTTTCGGTTTGGAATATATTCTGTTGCTATACTCCTGTTGTTTTCGTTCGTAGGCATCCGGTTCATACTTAAGCCTTACATCTCTCCAAGTCTTATCAGCACACGAATTGTGGAAACAATGAAATCCGATAGCACCACTGGTTGTTCGAAATATACAAGCGTCCTTTCCCTTGTGGTTACTGTCAAACGGGCATTCATCCAAAATATATTTAATTCCACCTGAATAAGATGTTTTTCGATATCTTAATCCGTGTTTATCCAACCATTCATCCAGATCAAACTGTGTTGGCTGATAACTGTTATACCTCTGTGGCTTTTCCTCTTTTGGCAACATTCCAGCCAGCTTTTCTATATACTGGATATCATTTATTCTTACTTCATCTGGGGCACTGATTATCCGGCTCATTCTGTGTGGGCGTTCCTTGGTATCAGAACCTTTCTGTGCTTGCGTACCATATAGCTTGCATACTCTTGCCGGGTTGAAATTTTTTAAGTCAATCTGTACACCATCTGTCGAAAAGAACATATCCAATACTTTTAAGCAATTATCAATCAGCTTTACATTCTCTTCCGAATTTTTGATTTTCACCCGGTATAGCAAGTGCACACCGTTCCCACTAAATCCGCATATCGGGTCATAGAATCCAAGATTTTTCATAAATGCATATACCTTGTTTCCAATCTTCTTAGCTTTTTCAACCTGTTCATCGCTGGAAGATACCGCTGTGGTTCGGTGCGGATCCACATCAATAAATATCCATTCATACCCCAAGACATCTTTATCACTGGTTGTCGCCAACCCTTTCGACATGAATTTGTTTCTTTGACTTCTTGAATAGCATTCATCATTCAGATAATTCAATGTGATGTATATGTTGCAGTTGGCATAATCACGGATATCCCTTTTCAATGCAGTCATTAAATCATCTGGTGATTTGAAATATCCGCTGTATACAGCTTTGGAATTATATATCACTCTTACTTCGAACAATTGTCCGTCCGGTTTTATCAGCGACAACGTCTTTCTGATCTCGCTTTCATTAATCATTTACTGCCACCCGTCTTCTTCCAGTGTTTTTGTCTCATGCGGTCCGTTGTTTTTCACATCGTCATAATTCCCGTCTAGCACCTTAGGAAAATTATTTGGCAATACAAACCAATCAAAAGTAATAACCCACGGTCGTCTGCTTTTCGATTTCCCTTGCAGAAAACTGCTGCCTTTAATTTTCTCTATTGCTTTCAAGACATCCTCTATGCCATATTCTTTTATCCTTGCAACCAGCATCTTGTATCTACGAGAAGTGCTACTTACTTTCGACACTGTTCTTATGCCATATTCAGCTAATGAGTTCCACGCATCCAAACATCGTCTGACTTCCGTCTGACAATTAGATTCTTTAGAATCTAATATATTATCTGTATTTATATATGTGTTTATATCTGGTATAGGTTCGCCGTTAGCGTCTTTTCCATTTGACAAAAACGGCAAATGGAAATTTCCTTTTTGTAAAATCGAATAAGCTAAATCCGTCAGTGCGTACCACTTGGTTCTGTCGTACTGTGACTTGTTGTAATTGCCGACCACAATCAATCCTTGTTCTTCCATTTTCTCCAAAGTGTATCTGACTTTTCTTTCGGTCATGTATGGGAATAATACCGAAAAGGCTTTCACACTATTGTATGTCCAGTATCTTCCATCAAAGAAATTTTCGTCATTCGCTTCATTTTTCTTAATCCAGAAGTATAGGTGCTTCAACAAAACCGCACATTCTATCCCGTATTCCGCAGCTATATCAATATCAAATGAATGTTCCATCTATTCCACCTCTATTCCAAGCAAATTCAGCACTATTTTCCCCGGCTCCTCTGGCTTGCAAAACAAGAATTTGCAGCCATACCTTTGTTCTATCATTAAGCACTTCTCAAATAAATCTCCCCCATTAATAGGGACCTTTTGGGGAAGTGGAATTCTTCCCCATTTTCCTTGGCCATGCATCGCAACTATCTTGTTATATCTGCTTAATTTTGGATTATCCCATTTTTTCAAATCTCTTAAAGATTTAATTCCATCTTCATTGCGCACCAATATATACAAGGGAATGTTGCTTTTTTTTGCTTCAATGTATTCTTTACGGAACTTAGAAGCATATTTCCCATAGATGTTTTCTATCAGTCTTTCGATGCCCGTAACCATACAAAAACCAGCCTGTTCAGCATTCTCTCTACCTTGACTCGTATTTGTAATCAAAATCACCTTTCTCACCTACCTTAAGCTGTTTTCTTTTCTTTCTTTTTCTTTAGGATCTCCTCACGGTGTTTTGCGTAGTATCTTCTACACGCTTCTGCATTCTTCCCGGATTCAATTTTTTTCTTCTTTTTACGCTCGTCACGTTCCTTGCCCTTTTCAGATTCGCTATATCTCTTTTGCGAAGCTTTCCCCTTGTCTGACTGGTTGTATCGCCTATCACGTGCTTTCCCCTTGTCTGACTGGTTGTATCGCCCCAGTGCTGATTTCCCCTGCTCTGATTTTTGATATCTCTTGTCACGTGCTTTCCCACGCTCCGAATGATGATACGCATAAGATACAGGATCCACACAATCCCATCTACAATCCTTATAAGGACACTCGAAGCAATTTGGGTGGCAGCACTTCTTTGGTCTTGTTTTCAAGCAATCACCTCTTAAGAAAATGGCATCTCTTCGTCAATGCCATCTGGGATGTTCATGAATCCATCACTGTCTGTTGCTGGGGTACTGTTATTCTGCTGATTCTGCTGGCTCGTTGCTTTGCTCTCAGCAAATTCCTGATCTTCTACAACAACATCTGTTGTGTAAACTTTCTGACCGTCCTTATTGGTATAAGAACCAGTCTGAATACGTCCGGTTACAACAACCTTAATTCCCTGACGGAAATACTTCTCGGCAAATTCCGCACTCTTACCGAATGCCACACATCCGATAAAGTCTGCACTCTGTTCTCCGTCATTGTTACGTCTGAATCTTCGGTCTACAGCCAGTGTGTATCTGGCAATCGTTGTAGATTTTTCTCCCTGTGAACTTTTGATTTCAGGATCTCTTGTCAATCTTCCCATTAAAATTACTTTATTCATTCTCAGCACCTCTACCAAAGATATCTTCCAGAAAATCGTCAAAAGCAGAATTCCCAGTTGACGGCTTATCTAACGGTCCATCTTCTTTTGACTTTTTATCGTTTTCCTCCAAGGCCATATCGAGAATTTTTATAATATTTTCTATTACCCCAAGGGCGAGTTCCTCTTCTGTCTTTTTGGAATTTTCAATGGCTTTTTCCATTACTTTGTCGGCATACGCTTCATCATGGTCTTCTGTCAATGCGTCTCGCACAGTCTTTGCGATTACCGCAAATTCAGCAACTAATTGTTCTTCAGTTCCTTTAACTTGTATAATTCCTTTATCTGATTTAATCATCTTATTTATCCTCACTTTCTTTTTCTTCAATTACTACTTCTACACGTGGATTTTCCTTATCTACTTCAAAACGCAAAGTAGGTGTCAACACATCGTCAAATCCATCATTTTTTATTACATTGCATTTCTGCAGAGCATCTTCAAACGATTTTATGAATGCTGATGCAATATTCATTCGGTCATGCATTTTATCTTCGCAATAGAACGCATAATGAATGATAATCGGTCTATCAATTTTCACTCCACGCAAAGATCTGCTGGCTTTTATGTATTTTACACAAAGCGCATCGTTTTTGTTTTTTATCGGATTCCTGTACTTTTTAGTACGGTGGTCATACATTCTTCCGGCAATCAGCTCGTTCAAACCACTCTTAAAGCCTTTTACAGTTACTTGATACCGCATTTACTCTCCCTCCACGTTCTCTATAATTACGGCATCTACGTCTATAGAGTCAGACTCATCTTCTTTTAGCAAATCGTTTAAATTTGCCTGTTTTTCTGCTTTTTTATCTGAGAAATCATTGTCCAACAGTTCCTCTTTTGTATAAAAGCCATTAGTTAATTCCGGGCAATTCATCTTTGCAAAAAAACTTGCTGATCTATAACGGAGCATAAGTGCCGGAAGCGTCTTCCATTTACTTCCTTTTTTCTCAATCCATCCCTCAGCGTCAGCCATGTCCATAGTGACTTTTACTCCATCGACTCTACGGCCCTCTTTTTCAGTCCAGCATCTGCACGAATACGGTTTTCCATCCTTTTCTTCTTCTTCAAACTGTAATTCCATATCATATTTTCCAGACGCATTAATCATGGCAATTAAGAAACTGGAACTCCAACTGATTTTCCCTTGAATCATGTACATATTCTGCATAACAGTAAACGGGTCTATATTCATTTTCTGAGCCTGTGAGATAGCCACTAGACAGTTTGCTTCATTCCTCTGGAAATGCTGGGGAACTATCGTGGACTGACTTAATGCCTTAGCCATCTGATACGCCATTTTGAAACTGTCAGAGCTTCCATAAATACCATGCTCAAAATCTGCTACCATATTTATGTGTTCTGGTTTTGTTGCAACCTCTTTTTTCTCTTCCTGTGTTGTTTCCTTTTTGTCTTCCATTATTCAACCTCACTTTCTTCATATCCATAAGCCTTTTTCAACCACTCCGGAATGCCAAGACTGCTAATCTGAACATCATCTCGGAATCCCATATATCCTGGATACTCATTCTTCTTTATGCATTCGCAATATGTCTCTAAGAGAGAATTTCTTACATCTCTTCCAGATTTCATAAAAAATTCATCTGCCTGTAATACATTACAGAGATACGGCGGTTTCTTTTCCTGTGCTATAAATACAAACAGGAAATCTTTGCCTGTATTAGCTTTAAGTCCGTCACAATAATGCGCTGCTTGGATGTCATAATTGAGTTTGATCGCATCTCTCATGAACTTGTCCGTTTCAGCACACTGGCAAGTCTTCAAGTCAACACATATAGGTTGTCCACTGATTTCTCCGTAGCTGTCTGGTCTACATTTGCACTCAACACCTGTTTCTTCATCAGTCCAGAAAAAGCTTTCTTCATGCTTTCCATAGATTAGCTTCTTTGCGAACGGCGTAGCGTACAATGCGGTCCGCATAGCCTCCAATGTATCCATTGTCTCTTGAGATATCACTTCTTTTCCACCCGATTCGCTCAGGAATTTTGCATATTCTTCTTTCCCTTTTTTGGTTCGTCTATCAATATTTGGTGCAACAACAAACTCATTAGAAAAATCATATGGTTCAAGGCAATATTTGTGATATGCACGTCCAAACTGCAACGCCTGTGTATCTTTGTCTTCTGGGTTGTCCAGAAAATATTTAAAATGAGCCATACTTTGAGCCATCCTCTTTATATCCGTTGAAGAAATAGCCGAATTTGCTCTGTATTCACTCTGTGGAATTGATACTCCTGCCACTACTCTCTCACCTCCTCCAAATCAATACCGCAAATTTTTGCAATCTCTTCTTTATATAGAATGTTTGATGTGTCGGAACTCATTAAAATTTTCAAGTGCGTTCTTAATGCATAGAGTTCCGCCGCCTCTGTTGCCATTTTCCAAAAATGATTAAATGGTATATTCACATTGTCAGCTTCATTCATCGCTTAATACCCTCCTATATTCATCGTTTACGAAATCCTCGCACAGCTTTTCGCCGTTAATCGTGTATAAGTAATCGCCCTCATACAATTCGGCACCGCAAGAATCACATGTTGTCATTGGCTTCGGTTCATTTGGTAAGCGGGTTCTCCAATCATCGTAGCCTGGAATTTGTTTACACACTCCGAACCACCGCCATATCTGTTTTACTTATGATTTTCCTGTCTGAACTGCCCTTTCGGATAATGTGTAAATATAATTCATCCTCATGCAAATTCATCCACTCTTTCGGATTCAATCCGATATCCGCCAGAAGCTTTTTCTGCTCCCGTGTTAATTTCTTCGGTTGCTTCATGTTCCCTCCTGTGATAATATATAGTTGTCTTTTTTATTTTTATTGCGCCTGTATGGATTGCCACTCCATATGGGCGTATTTCCCTTATCTACCAAAACTTCCAGACGAGATCGAGCGGACCCGCCATCCGGCAGTAGATAAGAAGCACAGCAATGAACGCCATTGCGCCCCAGAAACCAATTCCGGTTATGACTATCACCCCGGCAATGAGCCTTTTTATTTTCCTTTTCATCTTCTCCCCCTTATCCGGCTGCAACTTCCTTGTTCGGAAGCGATGCCAACATTAATGTGACATCCAGCTTTTCTTTTTTAGCAGCTTTATTGAATTCATCAATGGTATTAATCCCAAGAGCTTTCAACTCAGCTTCCATCATTTTCTGTTTTTCATCCATATGTCTTACCCCTTTCTACTCAATCGTATTAATGGCATTACACATTGCATTCAATGCAATAATCTCTGCACTAAGCCTCTTTTCGACATCGTAGTTTCCAGATTCTCTAAGATTCTGAATGTCTTCATAGACTTGATTGCTTAATATCTTAATTTTCTCTTTAGTACCGATTTCTTTTTCTTCGTAGTTATCGAAAAAGTACGCAATCGTAACTCCGAAGTAATCTGCAATTTTCCACAACTTATCGGTTTTCGGTTCACTCTTGCCGGATTTCCAATCACAGAACGTTGTTTGAGGTATCCCGGTATCTTTCGATACTCTGTATGCAGTGAGCCCTCTTTCATCTAATAGCTGTTTGAATTTCTCGTACATTTTCACGCCTCATTTCTTGAAAACACTAATGATTTCCGATATAATGTATTTGTCTTAGTGGCAAATAAAAAACACTGGAGGTGTATAACCTTGAAGGCGGTTTTGAATTTGCCTGTTCCTACATAATCACGATGCGTTAAGGCAATAAAACTGCGGAACGAAAACCGCTAAAGTGAGTGGCGCGTCACAGAAGTTAGGCATCTATGACATGTAAGTTAACTTCCACTTGCTATGCAGAGACGCATGTAAAAACAACGCCTTTGGAAACAGAAGTTACCCACAGGGAAGTGGTTAAAAACGCACTTCTGGGTTATCTTGCATTGCAACGCGTGTAGGAAAACAAATTTCGGATTTTGGATTGCTTATGAGATGCCATGAGCAGTCCATTTTCTTTTTTTCTACGTCACCTGTTCAATCACTGGAACATAGCCGTGCTTCTTCAATTCTTCATATAAGAAGAGTCTGCCTTTCTGCGTCCATTCTGTCTGCATAGTCACATCTGGTCTGCCATCAGTTCTTGTGATGTCAATCGTTCGGCTGTGAACATATCCATTATTCTGATGTTTGGAATACAGAACCCATTGACCGCCGACCTTGTACTGAATCTTTAATTCCTTGAGAATCTGATTCATTCGTCTACCGCTCATTCCATAGTCTTTTGCAATCTGTGTGATGGTTACAAGTGACTTCGATTGAAGAATCGTGTCTACATAATTTGCTTTCGGCTGTAGCTCTGTGATAATCTGCTGTTGTTCAATGACCTGATCGCCAAGAAACTTGCATCTGTCTTTTAAGGACTCAATCGAATGGTTCGCCATCTTTAAAGCTCTTGCCATGATCTGTTCCGGCGTGTTCCAGGCTTTCTCAAGGTCAATAAGATAGTCTCTGCATCTCTTTCCTTTTTCTGTCCGGCTCATTAAGCAAATGTGCTTCGCCATCAATACAGACATTGAATAGTCTTCAAGTTCTCTTTTTGCACCATTATTTACAACCGTACTTGATGTACACTTGTTGTAATCTTCTCCTTCTGTGAACAATTCTTTATTTGAATCGAACCATCGACTAAATCTTGATGCTACTCCAAGTGCTTCGTGCAGATCTCTTGCCGATACCGTGGGCTGCTCTGTGTCAAAATTGATTTTTAACAAATCATTCATTTTTTTCACCTTCTTTTTGGTTGATTATTAATCATCTTTTTGTCTAAAAAAAAGAGCCTCTTTTTCTTTAAGTCTTGTAATCCCCAACAATTCGCATAGCGCAGAGACCTCACTTGTTTTGAATTCTTGCTTATTGTTGATTTTTAAAGACAATCCATAGCTTGATAATCCAAGATATTCAGCTACGAATTTCATTTTAAAGCCTTTTGACTCAATCAATTCTCTTAACTTGCATGAGTCAGTCATATTTTCACCTCCAATCGGTTGATTATCCGTCAACCACCATTATAGTATCATGGTGTTGATTTTTAGTCAACTATTTTTTGGATTTTTTTCAAAAATTATTGATTTTAAATCATTTGCATGGTATATTTATCACAGAAGTTATGGAGGGCTTTTAATATGGCTGATATAGGTAAGAAAATACGTGCAAGACGTGAAGAACTTGGATTAACACAAGAAGAATTAGCTACTAAGCTTGGATACAAAAGCAAAACAACAATTGCTAAAATTGAAAATGGAACCAATGATATTGTACAAAGTAAAGTGGTTGATTTTGCAAACGCTTTAAATACTTCTATTCCATATCTGATGGGATGGGAAGAAGAATCTACTACTGCTGATACTCTTCTTGAAGCCTATGATTCTGGATTAGCATCAGACGCACAGTTTAAAAGATTAATGGAATACTATAAGAAGCTGAATCAAGCTGATAGAGATATGATAGAGAACATGGCGAAAAGGTGTGCAGAAAAATAAGGCTGACATTAACTGTCAGCCTTTGAATTGAACTTTTGAATGAAGAGATACACAGTAACCAGAAATTTATTATCTGTGACTTTCTCTAATTCATCAGTAATCATTTTTAAAATCTGTTCGTTACTCATATGTAGACCCCCGTTTCCAGCAAGAACACTCGTTCGAAATTCCTTAGCAATATAATACTACTGCTGAGCGGCAAAATCAATAGCATTTCCAAACAAATGTTCTTGTTTGTATATATTTACATTATATACCAATACTTCACCGAATTGAAGTAAACCGGGGCAATCGTACACTATAGCGTACACTTTTTTAATGATCTGTGAATAAATCGGTAATTGGTATGTTTAAGCCTTTTGCGATTTTATTCAGCGTTCGTATAGTCGGGTTGCTGTCCTCTCGCATCACTTTTTCGATGGTGGATGTGGAGATGCCAGTAAGCCTAGATACCTGACGAACAGACAGATTTTGTTCATACATAATTTTACCAAGCAAGATTTTCATACAGATAGTATTTGCAGAATTTTGAATAATATAACATTCCAGAAAGAAGGTGAGAAAGAATGTCAGTAATACGTGTACATAAATCAAACAACTTCACGGTAATGAGCAATTACCATTTGAGAGACAAAAATTTAAGTTTGAAAGCAAAAGGCTTACTCTCAGTGATGTTATCTCTTCCGGAAGATTGGGATTACTCTATCTCTGGATTATGTTCCATACTAAAAGAAAACAAGACTGCTATCAAATCTGCTTTGCGTGAACTCCAAGACAACGGATATGTGATAGTAACTAAGAAATTTGCTTCCAAAGGCAACAATCGCATCTCTTATGAGTATGATATTATGGAAATTCCGCAGTCTGTAGATACAGATTCTCTAGGTATAGGTTTTCTACCCCTAGAGAATCGACCACAAATAAATACTAATAAACAAAATAAAGAAAAAGAATTAAATGTACATGGTGAGAGTACAAATCGTTTTGACTCTCACACCGATGACCGCTTCGCTGATGTCGAGGAAAAAGAGATTCTACATAATGGCAATGATTTCAATGTTGGAATAATCCGTAAAGAAGTTATAGCAGCTTGCCGGAATTTTGGCGTTGAAGGCACCCATGAGACAGAGAATGCCCTGTGCGTTGTGGAATACTACCTAGAATCGTTTAAAAATGCTTTTAGGGAGAATCCATCCATTTATCAGTCAAAAAGCCATGAACGGCGTTATAGAGCGTTTCTTCGGAGGAAGTGATATTGTGGAATGCGACCCAGAGATTTATTTTGCATTGATAGACAAGCACTTCGCCACTTACTATGAGGATTGCGACTATAATATTTGCCACTTCATGACAGATGGTATCAGGCAGAACAGAGCTTATGAAATCGGTATAACCGCCTAGTGCGATTATATAAAAACAAAAGAAAGAAATGAGGAGGGATAATTATGAATTGTCCAAAATGTAACGCCCCGAACCCAGACGGGCAAAAATTCTGTGGTAGTTGTGGAGCCGAACTTCCACAAAACACGCCAAATTATTCGTATTCTGATAATAATTCTCAGGCCACCCCAAATGGTGATGGACGAAAAGCCAAACCACCCGTTTATAAACGTACCTGGTTCTTAGTATTGATGTGCATTTTTCTTCCACCAATTGGAATTATATTTACATGGGTTGCAAAAAGACCTCAAAAACTGATTCTTCGAGTAATATTAACTATCGTACTTGCATTGTATACAATTTCTGGTTTTAGTGGACTTAGTGATTCTGATGACTCAACAACAGCAAAAACAAATAAAGAAGCCAGTCAGGATGCAACAAAAGACAGTTCTGATCAAAATAATCAAGATGATTCATCTCAAACAGAACCACAAGAACCAACATTGTCCCCAGACGAATATAAAGCTCAATGTCAGGATGTAGATTATAACGAGTTAATGAGAAACCCAGATCAATATAAAGGGCAAAAATTCAAGATAACAGTCAAGATATTAACTGCATCACATAAAGTAACCAACGGAACATATTACAAAGCATATACTGACGATGGAAGCGGATACTATTTCGATAAAATGGTTTGGATTTTTGATAAAAGAGATGAAAATGAAGATGGGTATACAAAAATTCTCGAAGACGATATTGTAACATTCTATGGAGAATTTGACGGACTACAGGAAACAAAAAATGCTTTAAATGGAGAAAAAGGCGAAGACTTAGCTCTCAATGCCTACTATGTGGACATGGTGCAACAAGCGCAATAAAATAACAAAAGCCCCGGCGCTACCAACACCGAGACTTTATAGACACTATCTGGAAGATAATGCCAATTCTCGCAAAATTAGTTTATCATCTTCCAGGCAGTCACGCAAGCGGAACTAATGTTCTTTGCTGGCTGTATTTTTTATACCCAATTTTAAAGAGGATGATATTATGACAGAAACAAACAACAAAATAGTAGCACTATACGTCCGGGTATCTACAGGATACCAGGTAGACAAGGACTCTCTCCCATTCCAGAAAAAGGAATTGAAAGCATATTGTGAACACGTGCTGCATATTGATAAAAAGCGGATTGAAATATTTGAAGATGCCGGCAAATCAGGTAAGAACACAAAACGTCCGGCATTCGAGCGAATGATGGAGAAAGTAAAAGCCGGTCTTGTGTCTCATGTAATCGTATATAAAATTGACCGTATCAGCAGAAATCTTGTGGACTTCTCTCTCATGTATGATGATTTCAAATACAACAACGTCACATTCATATCGCTGAACGAGCAATTTGATACCTCTAGCGCAATCGGAGAAGCAATCCTTAAGATTATATTGGTGTTCGCTGAATTGGAGCGTAAATTGACATCTGAGCGTGTCACAGACGTTATGATAGGTAGGGCACAGAGCGGACAATGGAACGGTGCAAGGGTTCCTTACGGTTGGGATTGGGATGAAGAAAATAAGTGCCCCGTACATTCCAAGAAAGAAGCTCCTTATGCCAGAGCTATGTATCAAATGTATTTGGACGGTGGTTCATCGGTAACCATCCGGGATTATAATAACTCTCACAATATTCCTACTAAGAGAGGCGGTGAATGGACATCTAAGACGGTAGCAGATTTTCTTAGGAATCCTATCAACAAAGGAGACTACCGCTACAACTACCGTGAAAGTGCAAGAGGTAAAAAGAAAGCTAAGGAAGAAGTAATCTACATGGAGGGAGTATTTCCACCATTGGTTGATCCCGAAATATGGAATGAGGTAAACAGGCGAATGGACGAAAACCATACACGGAAGAATACGTCATCTATGCATCCAATTAGAAAGAATTGTAATGTATTTGCCGGATTGATCGCATGTGGCAAGTGTGGCGCAAACTATCAAGTCACGTCCAAGGATAGGCGCAGAGGAAACGGATTTAGGCCATCCTCTTACGCATGTACCGGGAAGTATCAGAAAAAGCATTGTGACAACTTGAATGTCAGCGATGTGAAAGTCGGTCCGTTCATGATTAATTATATAGCTGCTATGGTCGATGCATCCAAAAGCAGACGGTTTATTAAGGATACGGAATCATTGGAGCAGATCATACTCTCTCACATTGATTTTACGGACGTAGCCGGAATCTCTGAATCGTCTCTACAAGAAACCTTAGATTTACTATATGGTCGGACTAGAACAGAACTTCTTTCAACTAAATCAATTAGTAAAGATAACACAGGTACAAATGTTGACGGAAAAAAGCAAAAATTGAAAGAGGAACTCCAAAAAACAGAGAGAGCCTTGGAGCGATTGAAGAAATTATTTCTTTTTGACGATGAAGGGATGGATGAAAAAGAATTCCTTGAAATGAAGTCACAGCTTGAAGTAAAGAGAATAAAGATAGAAAACGAAATTAAAAATATGGAATCACATTCAATGTCTGAGAATGTAAACCAGGCAGAGTTTTTAAAATCTGCTTCACAATTTCTCATAGCACATAAAATCAACAGCGGAGAACATATCGAATATTCCAAGCTTGCTATGCTGGATGAAGAAACAATGAAGACATTTATGAATTCGATTATCGACCACATTACAGTTCTTGACAGGCGTATCACAGAGATTGTTTTTAAAAACGGACTGACCCACACATTATTATATAGATAACAAAAAAAGCCCCGGAAATTCAACGTTTCCGAGGCTTTAAGTATGTTCGATATATAACGCCTAACAATTCTCTACTACCGGGTTCATCTGACACCCAAACGTCGTAACGCAAAATGTCATCGGACGTCCCAGCTCTTCAGACTGCTTCTGTACATATGCTTTTGCTTTTTCCATATAATAATACTGACGTGCAGTATCATCTACAGGCGGTTCTTTTGTAATATCTATATCGTAATTTACATTATTAGGCATTATCCGTAACTCCTTTGTATTATTTAAAAATCAATTAATTATTATATCGTGAATCGCCATACTTTTCAACGAGAATTTAGACAAACTGCTGTCTGTTCTCATCATATTCATAATCAATTGCCTTTAAAGTATTTACAATCTCTTCTTTTTCTACATCCAGATCATCACACAATGCATCCAGATCATGATAATAATCCCTGAGCTTTGTATTCACTACGCTTAATAACAGCATAGGATCTTTTGGTAATCCATTTGCCATCCCGCACACTCTCCTTTGTAAATATATTTGTTATAAACAAAAATTATCTTCCATCTCTTCCAATGGATATATGCACTCCTCTGTCACAATTTTCTGAGGACGGATATCATATTCCTCCCATGGAATCTCCGGATACATCTGAAGTTCAAATGCTACGGCAATTGCATAAAGCTCTGGGTGCTTTTCCAGATATTTATCATAAAATCCGCCGCCATATCCAATCCGGTGTCCATCTTTATCAAAGGCAACTCCTGGCATAATCATCAGCCCTTCTTTTCCATCTGCCTTCTGTTCTCTGGCCGGCTCAAGAATTCCATAGGCCCCTGGTTCCAGTTCCTGTCTGCTTTCTACAAGATAGAATTCCATCTCTGAACCTTCTACCTTAGGAATCCATACGTGCTTTCCAAGCTTCCACGCTTCTTCCATAAGAAGTTCGGTTCCAACTTCACCATTATAATTCACATAACAATAAATATCCGTCTCTTCCAGAAATCGTGGATGCCGGATGATTTTTTCTGTAATCTCCTTTGTAGCTTCCTGCCACGCAAGCGGGTCCATTTCTTTTCTGAGACGGATGATCTTATGTCTAATTTCCTTTTTTGTTTCCAAATTTCTCACCCAGATTCGTAATACTTCCATCCTGTTCTTTGATAGAAATGTTGTTAAGCTGTCCTCTTAAGTTTCTTTTAAAAGAATCAATGTATTCTCTTCTTAAGATCTGCTGTTCTTTGAGTTCTGCTTCCGTTAATCCTTCTGCTTTTGATTTGTGATACAATTCATTGATTCTTGCTACTTTTTTATCGTCCATTATCTTTTGTCCTTTCCATTTATCTATCATTAAAAATATCCATACCCATATAATCTAACTGGAATAATTCTCCAGAAATCCATATAAAGCCTGTGTGTTTTCGATATATTTTCCGTTTTTTATTTCTTTTTGAATTGTTTCCGGTAATTCTGAAAAAAGAATGTCTGTATATTCATACGCTGTTTTTTTATCTTTCAGATATACGACAACATATCCATTACGCTCCATCAGATAATAGCAGTCTTCTTTTAATGCCTGTCCGTCCGCAGTGACTGTAGTCTGTTTCTCATCTGCTGCCTTTCGCTGTTCCTGCGCTTTTATCTCTGCCCTTAACTCTTCTTTTTCCCTGTTTAAGCTCACCTGGTACGCAGCAGTAACTGCACAGGCCATCAGTAACATGCATATCAAAAAACCAATACCATACTTATTTTTCATAGATAAGACTCCTTTTTTGGTACAGTATTGGTCTATATGAATGGATTTATACAATCTTTCTCAGTGTTTTTTCGATCAGAAGTCCCTCTCTTTCAGGAAAATCATATTTTTCACTTTCTCTTATGCATGCGCAGACAAATGCATGCGATGCCTGTACACTTTCCAGCAATGTATTTCCCTGCATGATTTTTGCAAGAAACATTCCGTCAAAAGCATCTCCCGCGCCGTGGAATTCCTTTAACACTTCTCCATTGCCGATATAAAGAAATGCGTCATCTTCGTATAACACGATTCCCTTCTTGCAGTCATCTTTTGGAACGCTGGTAACGATCATATCTTTCGCCCCTGCTTTACGCAGTTCCTCGCAAAGATGTAGCACATTTCTGTGATTTCCCGTAATCTGATATTCCTTTCCTGCCAGCAGATACATTTCCGTCAGGTTCGGAAGAATAATATCCGCATATGGAAGGAGCTTTCTCATCGCTGCTCCATAAGTTTCATCAAAATTTGAGTAATATTTCCCATGATCTCCCATGATCGGATCTAATATAACCCTGGTTCCCGGGAACTGGCTGATAAAGTAAATTACCGCATCAATCGTATCTGCATTGCCCAGATACCCGACAAATATCGCATCAAATGCAATCTCTTCTTTTTTATAATGATCGGCACATGCTCTTATATAATCTCCCGGAACGTGAAACACAGCCGGCGTTCCATAGCCTCCGGTGTGTGTCGACAGAAGAACTGTAGGAACCGGACACGCTTCAATCCCCATCATACTAAGAATTGGTGTCATATTCATCGTTGCTGCTTTTCCCACACCACAAATATCATGTAATAATGCAATCTTTTTCACTGGTCTCATCGTCTTATCTGTATTCTCCTCTTATCAAATGTAATTTCCGGCATATTTTTACCAGAAGTGCGCCCTTTGGCATTCCCTTTAATTCACTTTCTGTAATTCCACCCAATGCAACAATTGCAACACCGTAAGTAATTACAGCAGCTACCAATGCCAGAAGTGTCGCAATATATGGACTTATAAACAATTCGAATATCAGATGTACCAGCATTGCAATTACACCCATAATAACCGCTGCAAGAGCCGGAATTGCAAATGTCTTTTTCTTTTCCTGTACATATCCGATTCTGCTGCGCAGTGCTTTTGCATTCAGGATACAGATCGCACCTGCAAATATAATTTTACTTAATACGACTGCGTAAATGTTCCATTTTAATACTACCAGCATAATAAACAGAGCCACAATATGTATTGCCAGTGAGATTGCTGCGTTCTTAACCGGAGTCATCATATCGTCCAATCCCTGTAATACAGAGTTTGTAACCGTCGACAGGCAGAAGAACACAACGGACAGTGCTCCCAGCTGAAGCATCAGTGCAGCAGTTGTATTGTCCTGTGTAAAATACAATAAATCCAGAATTGGTTTTGCAAGCGTAACAAAACCAACTGCACACGGAATCGCAATCAGCATGTTAAAACGGCTGACCATGTTGATCTTATCATGTACCTGCTTTCTGTTTCCCGTCTGTACAGTTGCCACAAGACTTGGTACAAGGGATGCCGCAAGTGCACTGGATATTGAAAGTGGAACATTGATCAGTGTACTATACTGTCCCTGGAAGATACCAAGAAGGCTTGCATACTCTTTCTTTGTGAATCCCTGCGCCGCCATAATATTATTAAAAAGTGCCGTATCTACAAAGTCACTGATATTATATACCGTTGCACTTAAGATAACCGGTGCGATTGTAATAAACAGTACTTTGTATACTCTTTTATATCCTTCGGTTCTTTTAGATGTATCATTTTTCATCTTGCGTTTGAAGACTTTATTATACGCAAGGAATACGATCCCGACAAATATAAGCGCACTCAGTGCACCAAGAACAGTTCCAAGTGTTCCACCTGCTGCCGCATACGCCGGACCAAACGACTTATCCCCATGTGTTTTCCCAACTGCTTTTCCTGCATTCAGTAACACATACGCACCTACGATAGATACAACCGCATTTACGATCTGTTCAATTACCTGTGAAATTGCTGTCGGGATCATCGTTCCGATTCCCTGGAAAAATCCACGCAGCACACCAAGCAGTGCTACGACCAGGATACAAGGTGCCAGCACGCGCAGCGCATAAGCACTTTTATCCAGATGCATAACCGTTGTTGCTATAAAATCCGCACCAAAGAACACAAGCAAAGCAACCAGACCACCTGCCAGAAGTGCAAATGTCATTGCCCCACGGAAGATCTTATGTGCATTTTTATACTCTCCTACTGCAACTCTCGCCGATACCAGCTTTGAAACCGCAAGCGGTAGACTGTACGAAGTCAGCATCAGAGCCACCGAATAGATGGAAAAAGCTACCGAATAATAACCATTTCCTTCCGTTCCAATGATATTCAGAAGCGGAATACGGTAAAAAGCCCCGATCAGCTTTGTGATAACTCCCGCGATTGCTAAGATCGATCCCTGCACCAGAAAATTTTTCTCATTTTTTTTACGTTGTTCAGACATACATCTACTAACTCCATCATTTTGTAAAATTTATTCCGATCACTATCTTGGAATATCCAGACGTTCCATGATCTCTCTTTGTTTCTGTTCCATCACCTGACGTTCTTCTTCTTCCATATGATCATAACCTGTTAAGTGTAACACAGAATGTGCAATAAGAAAAGCATATTCTCTTCTCGGACTGTGTCCGTACTCTTCTGCCTGGGAGAGGACTCTTTCTTTGGATATTACGATATCCCCAAGCGTCAGTTCCCCACTCTCCGGATCAAAACAGTCTTCCTGCTCTTCCAGAAAGTCAAATGTACCAGGACTCGGATAATCGATCATTGGAAATGATAAAACATCCGTTGCCCGGTCAATTCCCCTGAATTCTTTGTTCATCTCATGGATCTGTGCATTTTCTGTTAAAAGCAGATTCACCTCTGCCTCATATGGGCATCCCACATAATCCAGCGCCTCTTCTACTACTTTTTTTGCCAGTTCTTCACACTCCAGAGGAAGCTTTACCTCCCCTTCTTCTTCAAAATACAATGTCATGATCTTCGCCTCTTATCTTTTCCTTTATACTTTGCATCACTTCCGCGACGGTTCTCGTGTTTACTTTCATAATCTTCATAAGCCTTAACAATTCTCTGTACCAGTGGATGACGTACAACGTCCTTACTCGTCAAATGACAGATGCTGATATCCTCAATATCTTTTACAACTCTTGTCGCAACATCAAGTCCCGATACCTGACCGGATGGAAGGTCTTTTTGTGTCGCATCTCCTGTAATGACCACCTTAGAACCAAATCCGATTCTCGTAAGGAACATCTTCATCTGCGCAGGTGTCGTATTCTGTGCTTCATCCAGAATAATAAATGCATTATCCAGGGTACGTCCTCTCATATAGGCAAGCGGTGCAACCTCAATCAGACCTTTTTCCGAATTCTTCATAAAACTCTCGGCTCCCATGATCTGATACAGTGCATCATAAAGCGGACGAAGATACGGATCGATCTTACTTTGAAGGTCTCCCGGAAGGAATCCCAGCTTTTCACCTGCCTCGATAGCCGGTCTTGTAAGAATGATTCTTCCTACTTCGTTATTCTTAAATGCAGTAATTGCCATTGCCATTGCAAGATATGTTTTACCTGTTCCCGCAGGACCAAGTCCGAACACGATCATCTGTTTACGTATCGCATCCACATATTTTTTCTGTCCCAGCGTCTTCGGTTTGATCGGCTTGCCCTGCAGGGTATGACAGATAATGTCTTTGTCGATCTCCAGAACATTTTCCTCACTGTCTTCCATTACAAGTGCCAGTGTATAATCTACATTCTGTTCCTGAATGGTATTCCCTCTTTTGGAAAGTTCTACAAGCTGGTCTAATACTTTTTTTGCCTTTTCTACTTTCAGTGCATCTCCCATGATTTTTACACTTTCCCCCCGCGCGATCAAGGTGACATGAAGTGCACGCTCTATTTTTTTTGCATATGCATCAAACTGCCCGAACACATTTGCCTCGTGCTCCGCAGGTATATCGATGACTGTTTCCATTAATCCCATGCATCAATCTCCATTCTTCGTTTCTTTTTCCTCTTCCGTATGCAGAACAGGAACCGGTGCCCCGGGTACCTGCTTTGCGACAGAACATCTGATCCTTAGTGTTCCTTTTGCATAATACGTCCCGGACCCTGTGTATATTTTAACATCATTCTGGATAATTTCTACCCCTTTTTTCTCCATTTCTTTACAGTCCCGGTGAAAATCCGCTGATAATATAGCTCTTGCTTTCTTTACAGAATAGTTCCTGTTCATTTTTTTATACGGAAGTATTTCCCTTCTTTCTATGATAACCGGAAGGACATTGGCAATCCGGATCTTCATCTGATGCGTCTTTTTTACATAATATTCATAAGTATTCTTCGTCTGTCCAAGTGTTCCAATACATGTTCCGATCCTGACTGCGTATTCTCTTTTCCGGATTGTCTGGATCCCATCCAGGTAATATTTTTTTACAGGATAGGTTTCGGAAAGTTCCCGTTGATAGTTTACACTGGTTTCTCCAATGATATCTGCATCCGAACTACATGCCCGGTAACCGGTTACTTCTTTTTCATCATTACAGATTGCAATCTGCCCAAATACCAGTGTATCTCCTTTTTTTACCGTGTCGCCCGGATGTACGTTGGGGGTTCCGGATCTTGTTACGACTTTTATAATTCTGCAGTTTTCTGTTGCAACAAGATCGGTGTGTTCCTCTTGCTTTTTGTCCTGTTCTGTCATCCCATCTTCGTTTTCCTTGATACGGACGACCAGACGGCATCCGTCAACCGATGCTGATACCCATATGATCTTATCGTAATGTTTTCTAAGTTCCTGTACGATTTTCTGACAATCCACCTGCTTTTTTCTCATTCCTTCTTCCACTTTCTGTGATGCCAGAAACCGTTTTAACGTCTCTTTTGTATATGCAGAATTCCCTTTGATATCTACAGTCCATATATATCCGGACAGGTTCCACATCATAACCATACACAAAAGAATTCCGCCAAACAGAAGATATCTTTTTCTATATCGGTGTAAAAGAAAAGGAAGACCGTTACGCTGTATAATCAAAACCTTCGTATCCGTCTTCCTGACAATCTCTTTTAACCTGCGGAATCCATCGATCGTAAGATTCATCTCATACGCTCCCCGGACCCGTTTCAGATTCCATATATATATCTTTTTATAGCGGCAGGCATTCAGGAACCGCTCTGGAGAATAGCCAGTTACACGGATTCTGACATAACCTTTCAGATACCAGATGACATTTTCAAACAATCCATTTCCTCCTACTTCTGGTATTCAATCGTCTTAATCTGACCATGGATCATCATTTCATCATTCGTATAGTATATAACTTCCAGTCCTTTCCCTTGAATCCTGATCTGTCCGCATCTGGACTGCAGCCGGATCAGCTGGTCTGTGTATTCTGTCATTCCCCTGTAATTTTCCACACATATATCGCAGGTTCCTGTAATTGTAAGAATCGGGAGCCCCATTGCTACATCTTTTGGGACTCCCGACACCTCTGCCGCTTTTTCTTTCCATTCCTTATGTTTCATAAGAATACCGCTTCGGTAATTTGTATTACTCTATGCACCACGGCTCCTATATATGACTTTCGGATTATATTTTACTGTCTTAAGCCTTCTGGATCCATGCTGCTTTTCTGTATTTCATGATAGGCTTCGGCATAAAAATATTCCTGTGAGTTCACCGGTGCTTTCTCGTTAATCACACGCTGATAATTACCATCCGGGCCAAGCTGTCTTGCTTTCTGATTATCCGAAAGCATAATATCAAACATCTCCTGTAATTTTTCCTGCAATTTAACATCGTATACCGGAGCTGCAACTTCTACACGTCTTACCGTATTTCTTGTCATGAAATCTGCCGATGCAATATAATATTTTCTCCGTTCCTGACTTCCGAAAATATAAATTCTCGAGTGTTCCAGGAATCTTCCAACAATGCTGATGATACGGATATTTTCTGTCTTTCCTTCTACTCCCGGCAGCAGACAGCAGATACCACGGACGATCATGTCAATCTTCACTCCTGCTTTTGAAGCTTCAATCAATTTATCAATAATCTTTTTATCTGTCAGGGAATTCAGTTTAAATCCAGCGTACGCTTCTTCCCCGTTTCTGGCATGTGCAATCTCCTCATCCAGCATATCCAGGACCTTATTCTGCAGGCACTTCGGAGCAACGAGCAGATGCTTGGAATGCTCTACCACCTCTCCTTTTGATAATGCCTGAAATACATTCGATGCCTCCAGTCCAATCTCTACATTTGCAGTCATAAGAGACAGGTCTGTATACAGACGGGAAGTCTTTTCGTTATAATTTCCTGTACCGATCTGTGTAATGTATTCAATCTGTCCACCGTTTTTCTTTGTGATGAGACAAAGTTTTGAGTGCACTTTATATCCATCCAGGCCATAGATTACCTGACATCCGGCGTCCTCCAGACGTCTGGACCATCCGATATTATTTTCCTCATCGAATCTGGCTCTGAGTTCTACTAACACTACCACTTCTTTTCCGTTTTCTGCTGCCTCTATCAAAGCTTCTACAACTTTACTTTGCTTTGCAACGCGGTAAAGCGTCATCTTTATCGAGATAACATCCAGATCTTCGGCAGCTTCTGTCAGAAGATGCAGGAACGGCCGGATGGATTCATATGGATAAGAAAGGAGTTTATCTTCCTCTTTGATCTGCTCTATGATACTTTTCCCATCCCGAAACTGATCCGACTTCTGCGGTGTCCTCTTTGGGAAATATAACTCTGTATTTTTTCTGAGCAGATCCTGGATCTGAAATACAAAAGACAGATCAAGCGGTGTCGATGACATAAACACATGACTTTCATCCAGCTCCAGAAAATCACACAATACCGCAATTCCCTTTTTATCTATTTCCCTGGAAAGTTCCAGACGGACCGGTGCCAGTTTCTTACGCTGTTTGATCAGTCCTTCCATGAATTCACGATAATCCAGATCTTCGTCATATAATGCATCTGCATCGATATCTGCATTTCTTGTAATACGAAGCAGGGATTTGGACTTAACCTTATATCCTTTGAATACAACCGGTGCAAAATGAAGAATCAGTTCTTCTGCCAGCATGTAAGTGCCCGGCATTCCAGGTACCGCAATCAGTCTTCCAAATATGTTGCTGGTACATGGAATGATTCCGAGACGGTCTTTCTTTCCTTTTGTTCCAAGAACAGCAACGGCATAAATTTCTTTATTCTTTAAAAATGGAAATGGCTGTCTTCTTCCCACTACGGTAGGTGAGATCAAAGGTGCAATCTCCGACTCAAAATAGCGTTCCAGATAAAGAGCTCCTTCCTCATCCAGTTCATTAAACCGCAGGATACGAATCCCCTGTTCTGCCACCCGTGCCATCAGATCTTCATATACCGCTTCTTTTCTTTTATTGATCTGTCTGGTACGTTTTAGGATTGCATCGATCTGCTCCTGTGATGTCATACCTGTCTTATTTTCACAGATGACTTTATCCAAAAGAGTCTGATCATACAACGATCCGACACGCACCATAAAGAATTCATCCAGATTGCTCTGGTAGATGGAAGCAAATGTCAGTCGTTCACACAGTGGAACCTCCGGATTTTCCGCTTCCTCCAACACTCGTTCATTGAATTTCAACCAGGAGAGCTCGCGGTTCATATATGTTTTACTCATAGTTTTATTACTCACCTTTCCATTTGTATTTTATTTTTTGTTTTCCTGAATGTTTATTCCAGTATTCCTAACATAGCATAGTATTTCCAAACTCTTATTAGCTTTATGTTAAATCTATGTAAAATATGATTTTATTTATTTTTTGCTTCCATTCCACAATAATTCCGAATAAGATCATTTTTAATCTGTTTGCGTGTTCTTCTTTTATACCAGCTGTATAAAAGACTCTTGCAAATCAGAAAAATACTAACATTTTTACCATAGTTTTCCGTGATTATTGGTGCTATAATGAGTCATATTATTTACCAGGAGGTTTTATCTATGCATACATCAGTTCTTGTTTTGATCATATTGGCACTTGTTATTGTTGCATCGGTCATTACATCCATCATTACATATTTTATTTTGGCCGGAAGGAACAAACGCATCCGTCTTGCCGAACAGTACCGACAGCTTGGAATCACCGAACAATATCTGAAGATTCAGGAAGACATCGAAAGATATATCAAGTCAGAAAATATCAAGCTCACAACTGCTTCTCCTGTAAAAGCTCCGGATTTTGCATCTGCGAATGCTGCTGATACCGAGGTTGGAGCGAAAGATCTATGGTTTATTGTACGTGGAAAAGATAAGAATACATCAGAAAAGATTTTTGAATACTGGCACTTCGTATCAGATCAATCCATCTGGCGATGTATACAGCGCCAAAAGAAAAACTAAATATACAGAGAATCTGCCACTGGCAGCATACTTAGGTATAAAAAAACAAAAGCTGTTCTTACAGCTTCATAGACATAACAAAATTCCGGTAGTATATATCATAAGCTACTCCAAAGGTAATCTTATTGATATCACACTACCGGAATTTTTAATTTTTTATCTGTTCTTTTTTATACACTTTTTGCTGTGAGAATCCTCTACCTCTTACTTCATTCACATTTCCAATGATCATAAATGCATGCGGATCCACTTCCTGCACAAGCTGATTCAGACGCATCAGCTCTCGGTTCGAAACCACAGTAAGAATCATCGGCTGATCATTTTTCAAATATCCTGTCTGTGTATACACAAGCGTCGTTCCGCGGTCAAGTCTTTCTTGTATCAGACGGTTCAGTTCTTCATACTTTTCAGACATAATCTCCACTTTTGTTCTGGTTGATCCCATCAGAAGAACTTTGTCTAAGATCACCGTATAAATCAATACCAGTAAGATTCCATATACAATTTCTTCTTTATTCGTAAACAGCATCTGTGAAATCAGGATCACAAAATCAAATACATATAACATCACGGACACCGGAAGTCCGAATTTCTTATTCAGTACTAATGGTGGAATATCCATTCCTCCGGTTGATGCGCCGCACCGTATAACGATTCCAATTCCCATACCGATCATCAGACCACCGCATATGGTTGACAGCATCTTGTCATCTGTTACATTCTGGATCGCCGGCATCTGCTCAAGTACCCCTAAGATAACCGGATAATAAAATGTACTGACCAGTGTCGTAAGTGCAAATTTCATTCCAAGAACCGCTGCCCCAAGTAAGAACATCAATGTATTAAAGATTAATACAAATGTATGGATCGGAAGTCCAAAATAATGATGGATTGCAATACCAAGTCCTGTCGTTCCACCTGTGATCATATCATTCGGCAGAATAAACATAACGATTGCCAGTGCATAAACTGTATTCCCCAACAGGATCATACACAGATTTTTTAAATTAACTTGCTTCATAGTTATACCCTCTCCTGACATTTTCATCCTTATCAGTATAAAGGATGATACTTTCTGAAACAAGATTTTTATCGTATCTTATGTAAATTTTTCTGTTGATTTTTTACAGAGATTATTCGTGTTCTCACATTTTCAAATCAGTCCAAGCTTACAAAATGCATTCCACAATCCGTCTTCATCTACATCATCAGTGATCAGATCGGCCATCTCCTTTATCTCTTCTCCACCATTTCCCATTGCCACTCCTGTTGCACAGCATGAAAGCATCGGAATATCAACTTTTGCATCACCAAATGCAATCGTATCTTCCATAGATGCCCCAAGATATTCAAGAAGTGCCAAAATGGCAGAGGATTTATTAATATTTTTCAATCCAATATCTCCAAAGAGTGCCGTCTCACCTCTTCCGCCCCAGGTACCATTCTGAAGATTCACAAACACTTTGCACGCTTCTTCATAATCCTGGTAACTATTCAGTATATAAGAAATCTTATTAACATCCCTGCGGTAAAGTCCGCCTCCAAATATCATATCCGGAAATGCTTTTCTTACTGTAATCTGTTCAGCATCCGGATTCGCCTTTCTTCTGGCGTACTCCTGCATGACAGGACCTGCTGCCGTTTCAAAATTTCTGCTGGCAAATAATCCTTCATTGCTCTCCAGATAAAATTCAAGTCCCTTTTTCATCAGCCAGTCTACAATCTCTGTACACTGTTCTTTACTAAATGTCTTATGAAAGACAATCTCTCCTGCATGCTCTACGTAACTTCCGTTTCCGCCGATCATGCCATCCAGTCCTATTTCCCATAGTTCCGGATATACTTCTGCTTTACTGCGTCCGGTACAAATATATACTTTATGGCCATTTTTTCTGGCCTTTCGAATTGCTTTCACTGCGGATTCCGGTATGTGATTTTCATAATTTACCAGCGTACCGTCTACATCCAGAAATATGATTTTGTTCATTTATAATTCTTCTCCATTTGTCTTGATTACATTCTGGTACCAGTAAAATGATTTTTTCTTCAGACGTGCAAAATCTCCGGTTCCGTCATCATAACGGCCTACATAGATCATACCATAGCGTTTTGCATATTCACCGGTAGATGCAGACACCAGATCAATACATCCCCATGGTGTATATCCCATCAGATTTACTCCGTCTTCCACTGCAAGCTTCATCTGTTCGATATGTTTTCTTAAATATTCAATGCGGTAATCATCCTGTATGGTTCCATCTTCTTCAATGGTATCTTTTGCTCCCAGGCCATTTTCAACAACCATAAGTGGAAGTTCATAGCGGTCGCTCAGATCATTTAACGCATAACGCAGACCTTCCGGATCAATCTGCCATCCCCAGTCGGATGCTTTCAGATAAGGATTCATTACCCCGCCGAGGATATTGCCTTCCCCGCTTTCTTTTGTCGGATCTGCTGTCTGGCAGGAAGACATATAATAAGAAAAGGTAATAAAATCAATCGTTCCGTTTTTCAGAATTTCGTCATCTCCCGGTTCTTTGATGATGGTTACGCCCATCTCTTTTAACATGTTGTCTGCATAAGCAGGATATGCTCCCCTTGCCTGTACATCCGTGCAGAAATAGTTATATATACGATTATATTTCTGACACTCCAGGACATCTTTGGGATTGCAGGTCAGAGGATAACTACTCATATAAATCATCATGTTTCCAACTTTGTACTCCGGGTCGATTTCATGCGCTATTTTTACAGCAAGTGCAGATGCCACAAACATATGATGCAATCCCTGGTATCTCTGCTGTGGAATGTCCGGCTGGTTCATGAATTCTGTCGGATTCTCAAGATCATTTAAGATTCCCTGGTTCAAAAGTGCTCCCATTGGTGCAACTGAACTGTTGATCTCATTGAATGTCAGCCAGTACTTTACTTTTCCTTTATAGCGTGTAAAAATTGCACGGCAATAATTCAGATAATAGTCAATCATTCTTCGGCTGACCCAGGCATTACATTTCTTCGTCAGCCCGAATGGAACTTCATAGTGAGAAATGGTGATTAGAGGTTCGATTCCATATTTCAAGCATTCATCGATCACTTCTTCGTAATGCCTAAGTCCAGCTTCATTTGGCTCACTTTCATCCCCGTTTGGGAAGATTCTTGTCCAGCTGATAGAAAAACGATAGCATTTAAATCCCATCTCGGCAAATAATGCAATGTCTTCTTTAAAACGGTAATAATGCTGTATTGCATCATGGCTTGGATAAAAAGTTCCTTCTTCCAATACTGGTGTAATACGCTTGCTCTGTCCGAATTTTCCTCCGGTACAGATATCTGCAACCGATACTCCTTTGCCATCTACATTCCATGCCCCTTCACACTGGTTAGCGGCTGTAGCGCCGCCCCAGAGAAAATCTTTTGATAAGCTCATTTTTTATTTACCTCCGATAATAATTTTATCGTTCTTTATTGCTATACTGTCAAATTCATCTGCATTTGTTACGATCACCGGTGTCTGGATCTCACATCCTGCCTTTTTAATTGCATCTATGTCAAATTCTAACAGAAGATCACCTTTTTGGAAATGTTTTCCGTCCTGAATATGTGCAGTAAATGGTTCCCCGTTCAGCTGGACGGTTTCAAGTCCTACATGAATCAAAAGCTCTACCCCATTATCTGATTTAAGTCCCATCGCATGTAAAGTATCAAAGATGTTCTCGCATACACCATCAAACGGAGCATATACTTTTCCCTCTTCCGGCACTACTGCCAAGCCTTCTCCAAGGATTCCTGCTGCAAATGTAGGATCTTTTACTTCTGAAAGTGCGATCACTTCGCCTTTGATGGGAACACTGATCTGCATTTCACCTGTTAAACCTTCTGATACCTCTGCAGTTTTCATATCTTCATTCTGTTCTATCTCTTCTAAGTCATTTGTTTCATTTTTTGTCATAATTATAGATAATACAAATGCTACAACAAAGCTTTCAATTAATACAGCAATTGCACAAATTATATTCTTACCACCTTCCGGTGAAACAAACTGTACAATGGCTGTCAGACATGGAGTTGCAAAAGCATATGCCTTCAATGACATAAATCCTGCCATAAGTCCGCCGATTCCACTTGCAATACAAGCAGCAATCATTGGTCGTTTTAATTTTAATGTGATACCATACATAGCCGGTTCTGTAACCCCTGCGAGAAGTGCAGAGATTCCTGCCGGGATTGCCATTTCCCGGATATTTTTATCTTTTGTTTTTACAGCCACTCCAAATGTCGCACCTGACTGTGCAATATTACTTGCAAGCATTGCCGGAAGTAATAATACATCATATCCTGGATTTGCCAGAGACATCAGGCAGGCCGGTACAAACGCCCAGTGCATACCCGTCATAACAATAAACGGCATCAGTCCCGAAAGAATAAGCATTGCAAGCCATGGTGCAAATCCATAAATCCCATTGATCACAAACTGTAATCCGTTTCCTATCATAAGACCAAGTGGTGCCAGTACACAAAGTGTAATCGGTGCTGTGATTACTACGATCAGAAGTGGTTTCAGGAAATTCTTTGACCATTCCGGTGTAATACGGTCTACCAGTCTCTCAACATACATCAAAAGAATTGTTGATAACATAGCCGGAATAATCGAAGATGAATAGCTTCCATGCACTACCGGAATCACTCCAAATAAATGTGTCGCCTTATCTCCGCCAAGTAACGTGATTACATCTGGATATATCAGTACAGACGAAACCATTACCGCCAGATAAGAATTACAATTTAACTTCTTAGAAGCTGTAAATGCTACCAGAACCGGCAAAAAGTAAAACGGTGCATCACCAAGGGCGTTCATTAAAATATACGTATCACTTTCAGATGAAAGCAGATTTAAAAGCGTTGGTCCAAAGATTACTAATAATACCTTTATCAGACCACCTGCAATAATTGCTGTAAATAACGGTGTCATACATCCTGCGATAAAATCAAGAGCTGCAACAACCGGATTTATCTTTTCTTTTTCAGCGGCCATATCATCATCCATGGCCACAGTATCAGTAGCGCCACTGATTGCAACCAGTTCTTTGTAAACCTTTCCTACGGAATTCCCGATAATAACCTGATACTGTCCGCCTGCAATATTTGTTCCCATAACACCTTTTATGCTTTCCAGTTTTTTCTTATCCGGAATACTCTGATCTTTTAAGACAAAACGTAATCTTGTCATACAATGTGTTACGGATGTAATGTTCGCACTGCCACCAACTGCAGCAAGTACTTCTTCTGCAATCTGTCTGTTCTTATCTGCCATTTCTTTCTCTCCTTTTCTTCTTTTCCTTCATTCCAAACTTCATGTGTATTTTTTAATCACACAATATAATCTGCCAAACTTCACAGTTCCTTACGAGCACTTTGAACAACCGGCAGCTTCTCGTGTATACTTTGGTATTAAAAAACCTCCCACAACCGACGTACGAATCCCGTAACATCTGTCATGGAAGGTAATGCCCGATTGGTTACAATCCTTCTCTTACACATATTCTGTTGATATGAAGCATCAGATACTTTTTTTCTTCCTTGGAAAGTCTGATGTCAAACTTATCCTGGAAATATGTTTCAAACAAGTCTACACACTCTGCAATTTCCGGAAATTCCTCCCGGATGGACTGATACATAATTCCATTTTCTGTATCCAGGGTCTGATCTGATGCAATTCTTTTTAACAAATACATCAAATGCGAAGAATATCTTGCAAAATTAAACGAATCTCTCTCTATCACAATTCCAATTGTATCTTCCACAATACTAATCGTATCTTCCAGAACTTCTTTATACCACTTCTGCATAGAAGAGTCCTTTTTGCTCTCTGCACTGTTTCTCGCATTTACAAAGCTCATCGCAATTCCGGAAGCTTCATTTTCATTCAGCTGTACCGCAAATCTTTTTTCTATCTGACGCACAGCATATTTCCCAAGTTTTGCTTCTTTTGGAAATGTCTGTTCAATCTCATAAATCAATGGCATCTGCACATATATATTCTTTCGTGCACGCTGAATGCAAAAATTAATATGATCTGCCAGTGTCAGTACAAGATTAGGATTCAGCTCATATTGTAGTTCGTTATGTGCGATATCCACCAGCTTTGCCGTAAAATGAAACACCTTTTCCGGTAATTCCGTCAACAATGCGAGATATTTTTGATCAATATCATAAAAAGTACGGTCTATCTGACTTAAATCTGTAATTTCATACGGTACTTTGGGAAATCCTATTCCTTTTCCATATGCAATCAGTTCTTTTCCTTCTCCGTCGAGACAAATCGCGAAATTGTTGTTTAACTTTTTTATTACTTGCATCTTCTCTCACCCGTCCAGTGTCTTATCTTTTCTGTATATAAAAATAAACCCTCCAAGACATAAACACCTTTACTGCTATCGTGTATCGGTGTCATCAGTAATGCCTCAAAGAGTTACAACCCAAATGACAGATATATTATAACAAGGCTTGCTTTTTATGTCTATCTTTATTTTCCACAAATATGTGCTCATGATTTTGTGCATATTTACATAATCATGAGCGCTCCTGCTACATTTTCCTCGTCATGCCATTTTATTTATGATATGGCTCATGACTGATAATCCGATAACTTCTGTAAATCTGTTCCAGAAGGATTACCCGCATCAGCTGGTGTGGAAATGTCATCTTAGAAAAACTCAGCGCATAATCCGAACGCTTCAGCACTTCTTTTCCAAGTCCTATTGATCCACCGATAATGAATATAATGTGACTGGTTCCCTGGATTCCAAGTTTATCGATTTTTTCTGCCAGTTCTTCTGAGGTCAAAAGCTTTCCTTTGATTTCAAGTGTAACCACATACGCATCGTCTTTGACGTATTTTAAGATCCGTTCTCCTTCTTTGTCACGGATACCATCTTCTACCGTTTCACTTGCGTTATCTGGTGTCTTTTCATCCGCCACCTCGATGATCTCCAGTTTACAGTAGCGGCTCAGTCTTTTACTGTATTCTGCAATTGCATCCTTTAAATACTTTTCTTTTATCTTTCCTACGGTAATTAATGTTATCTTCATTCCACTTTTCTTTCTATCTCTATTCTTTATTATGCATACAATTATTCTTTTGCCATATTGGTTTCTGCAATTATGCAGTTCATTATCTTATACATTTTTACTATATCTGCTTCCTGCTATTCTGTTATCTGATACATATATAACTCATGCAATGCCCTTGTCGCACAGATGTATTTTGCCTGATTCAGCATAGGGTTTCCCACATCCTTGAATACACCAAATACCTGGTCAAATTCCAGACCTTTTGCAAGATAAAAAGTTGTAACAGTAAGTCCTTTTTTAAAGGCAGAACTGTTACGGTCAATATAGTGCACTTCTTCACCACGTGATTTTAACACCTGATATAAAGTGAATGCTTCTGCTTCTGTCATAGCAATGATGGCAGCAGTTTCATATTCGTCTTCTCCCAGTTTTGCTTTCGAAAGAATTTCATCCAAAATCGCATCCTCTGTTTGGAAGTTCTCTTCTACCACTTCTTTTCCATGACGTTTTAAAAGTTCTACATCCTTTACACCAGTCAGTTCCTCTGCATATCTTGCAATTTCCATGGTATTTCTGTAACTTTTATTCATTACAATCTTACGTATCTTCTGATCGAACACCCCCGGGAGGAACTGTAATACATCACGCATCTGCTCATCAAGTGTCTGCGCTTTATCTCCTAAAATTGTCATTCTACACTTGAATATCTGATTCAGTATCACATACTGAAGATAAGAATAATCCTGCATCTCATCAATAACCAGATGCTTGATATGGTTATGCACGGCTTTTCCTGTCAGGCGGTATTTCAGATACAGCACCGGGAATACATCTTCATATTCCAGTTTGCGTTTTTCATATTCTACATCTGGAAGTGCCTGATATCCGCACTCTTCTAAAAGCCACCCGTAGATCTTGTAAATATCCTTTGTTACATACATCTTGTCAAATTTATCCTGTACGATCAGAAGTTCTTCTTCCGACAGATCACGTCCAAGCAGGGTCTCATATTCATCTACGCAATAATCCCTGATTGCATCCATACGTCCAAGCAGTGGTGCATTCTGGAATTTAAAATAGAATAAATTAATAAGTTCTTCTTCTGTCTTTTTAATTCCTTTATATTCAATCGCATGAAAATCCATCAGCTCATCTTCCAGTCTTGCAAGAAAGCTTTCCATCAGACCGACGAATCCTTCTGACTGCTTTTCTTCAAACCTCTCTGTCAGATATGGATCCTGAAGTTTCATCGTCCTCTCAAGCTGGTCGTAACGGTCTTCACAGTCAGGCACAATTCCTTTTAACTCACGGTATGCAAACAGATCAAAACTCATCTCCTGAATATTTTCTTCTCCAAGTTCCGGAAGGATATGGGAAATATAATCCGAGAACACACTGTTCGGAGAAAGGATCAGTACATTCGAAGATTTCAAATGCTCTCTGTCATGATACAACAGGTAAGCAATACGATGCAGCGCCACCGAAGTCTTCCCGCTTCCAGCTGCCCCCTGGATTGCAAGGATGCGGTCGTGTGTATTACGGATGATTGCATTCTGTTCTTTCTGGATCGTACGCACGATATTTTTCAGCTGTACATCACTATTTGTTCCCAGTTCCTGTTTTAGGATGTCATCATCAATCTTGGTATCACTTTCAAATGCATAGACCATCCTGCCGTTTTTTACTTTATACTGCCATTTGGCAGCTATCTCACCTTCAATTGTCCCGGCCGGTGCTTCGTAAGATCCCGGTCCCTTATCATAATCATAAAAAAGCCCGCTGACAGGTGCTCTCCAGTCATAGATCAGAGGAAGCATACCTGTACGCTCCGCAAAGTTTCCGATTCCTATATAAAAGATCTCCGGTTCCTCTTCCCCATCATAGATAAAATCAACACGTCCAAAGAACGGTGCTTCTAACATCTTGCGGAGACGATGTCGCATCTTCTGCTTTTCCTGATTATCATTTACCTGATGTAAAAGCGCCTGTTGGTTATCGTAATTCTCATAACCGTATTCATCCATCTCGGTGTAGTTCTCCCAGTAATATTCATTCATACTCTGGATATCTTTCTGCCCTGCCTCAATGGACGCATCTACTTCTGCCAGTCGTGTGCGGATTTTTTCTGTTACTTTATTTAAAAAAATCTTTCCATCTGTTAAATCTAATTCTGCCATAATCCCCAACCTGTCTTTTTTTAATAATTCTTATCTGATTTTCTACTTCCTGTCTTTTTATCTTATCCACTCAATAGTCCGGCATATACTTTCTACTTTTTTATAAAATCTGCTACTGTCTTTTCGTAATACAGGCGGATAAAATATGTTTCTTCATAATACCACATACCGCCATTCTTATTCAAGTCTATATCGTTTTTATACGCTAAAACCTCCGCACAAAAATTGCTGCCCTTCCATAGCTATCGGATTCTTAACACTTCACTAAATGCTCCATTTCCATTAGTCTTCCTGTCGATACATTCCCAACAAAAAAACGATGGAACCTTACATGAATACAAATGTAAAATTCCATCGTTTTTATAACTTCAGATTATATTAATCCAAGACTACCGGTTATGCATTTTTCTGAGAAAGGTATTCGTGAATACCTTTTGCTCCTGCTTTTCCGGCTCCCATAGCAAGAATTACAGTTGCAGCACCTGTTACAGCATCTCCACCTGCGAATACGGCAGCCTTTGAAGTCTGTCCGTTTTCTTCTTCTGCTACGATACATTTTCTCTTATTTGTCTCAAGACCCTTTGTTGTAGAAGAAATCAATGGGTTTGGAGATGTTCCAAGAGACATGATAACAGTATCTAATTCAATCTCATATTCAGAACCTGGAATCTCGATCGGACGTCTTCTTCCGGAAGCATCCGGCTCACCCAGTTCCATCTTGATAACTTTCATACCTTTTACCCATCCATTTTCATCCACAAGGATTTCTTTTGGATTGGTAAGAAGATCGAACTGAACGCCTTCTTCTTTTGCGTGATGTACTTCTTCTACTCGTGCAGGAAGCTCTGCTTCGCTACGACGGTATACGATATGTACTTCTGCGCCAAGACGAAGGGCTGTTCTTGCAGCATCCATAGCTACGTTACCACCACCGACAACGGCTACTTTCTTGCCGGCTGCGATTGGTGTATCGTAAGAATCATCGAATGCTTTCATAAGATTACTTCTTGTCAGGTATTCGTTTGCAGAGAATACTCCGTTGGCTGTCTCACCCGGGATTCCCATGAACATTGGAAGTCCTGCACCGGAACCGATAAATACAGCTTCAAAATCTTCCTCTTCCATCAACTGGTCGATCGTTGTAGACTTACCGATAACAACGTTTGTCTCAAATTTAACGCCAAGTTCTTTAACTTTTTCGATTTCTTTCTTAACAACTTTCTGTTTTGGAAGACGGAATTCAGGAATACCATATACAAGAACACCGCCAAGTTCATGCAGTGCTTCGAATACAGTTACTTCGTATCCAAGCTTTGCAAGGTCGCCGGCACAGGTAAGTCCTGACGGACCGGAACCGATGACTGCTACTTTATGTCCGTTTGTCTTTTCTGGTTTTTCTGGTTTGATATCATTTTCCAGCGCATAATCTGCGACAAATCTTTCCAGCTTACCGATGGATACTGCGTCGCCCTTGATACCACGGACACATTTACTCTCGCACTGTGATTCCTGAGGACATACACGTCCGCAGATAGCAGGAAGTGCAGAAGACTGACCGATCACTTTGTAAGCCTCTTCGATATTACCTTCTTTGATCTCTGCGATAAATGCAGGAATGTTGATGGATACAGGACATCCCTGGATACATCTTGCATTCTTACAGTTCAGGCATCTTGTTGCCTCTTCCATCGCTTCTTCTTTATTATATCCATAACATACTTCTTCAAAATTTGTAGCACGAACCTTTGGTTCCTGCTCTCTTACTGGAACTTTCTTTAATACATCTGCCATCTTACTCGTCACCTCCGCACTGACCGCATCCACCGTGATGCGTATCGCCTTCCTGTAATTTCAGCATTGCACGACCCTCCTGAGTCTTATACATCTGCTGTCTCTTCATTGCCTCATCGAAGTTAACAAGGTGTCCGTCAAATTCCGGACCATCTACACAGGCAAATTTAATCTCATCACCCACATGCAGACGACAGGCACCACACATACCAGTTCCATCTACCATAATAGGGTTCATACTTACGATTGTCGGAATCTCCAGTTTCTTTGTCAGAAGGCATACGAATTTCATCATGATCATTGGGCCGATTGCGATACAGACATCGTATTTATTTCCCTTCTCGACAAGTTCTTCTACCATTGTAGTAACCATTCCGGCATGTCCATAAGAGCCATCATCTGTACATGGATAGTAATTTCCTGATACAGCTTCCATCTCTTTTTCCAGAATCAGCATATCTTTTGTCTTAGATCCAATGATAACATCCGCATCCACACCATGCTCATGCAGCCATTTTACCTGTGGATATACCGGTGCTGCCCCGACACCACCGCCGACAAACAGGATCTTTTTCTTTTTCAGTTCTTCAATATCTTCATCCACCAGCTCTGAAGCATTTCCCAACGGACCTGTGAAATCGCGGAAATAATCTCCTGCTTTTAATTCTTTCATTTTTGTTGTGGATGCTCCAACTGGCTGGAATACGATCGTAATAGTTCCGGCCTCTCTGTCATAGTCACAGATTGTCAGAGGGATTCTTTCTCCTTTTTCATCCATCTTTACAATGACAAACTGTCCCGGTTCACAATGTCTTGCTACACGAGGAGCTTCTACATCCATCAGAAAGATGTTAGCAGTTAATTGTTCTGCTTTTAAAATTTTGTACATCTTATTTCCTCCTAATTTCAAATATTACTATTATCATAATACGGCTGTTATCTTTTCGCAAGTAAAAGTATAAAAATACAGTATATTGTCAGAATATAGCAGGAATCCTGTCCGGATTTCCCATGCCATTGTGATATCTTGAACCTGCGAAATCCGACAATAACAGATATTTTTCCGGCACATAAGTGGACAGAAAACGGCTGTCACACAACTCCATGTGACAGCCATCTGATATAAATGATCTACTTACTTTTCGTATCCGTCTATCTAAAAGTCAACTTCTGTTCCGTAGTATGTGCATGTAAATAATTTAGCCATTGTTGCAGGGTCAATTGCTCTTGGGTTCGATCCTGTACAGGCGTCACCAACTGCAAGTTCTGCAATCTTATCCAGTTTTTCTTTAAACTCATCTTCGTTAATGCCGAACTCTTTCAGAGTCTTAGGAATATTCATCTTCGCATTGAACTCGTCAATCTTTGCACATAAGCTGTTGATCAGAGCTTTTTCAGATGTTCCAGGAAGTCCCATTCTGCGTGCAATCTCTGCATAACGGGATGCAGCTACTTTATCTTTCGCATTGTATTTGATTACATATGGCAGATAGATTGCATTGGCACATCCGTGAGGAATATGTCCGGTTGAGAATGCTGCTCCTGTCTTATGAGCCATAGAATGCACGATACCAAGTAACGCATTTGAAAATGCCATACCTGCAAGACATTGTGCGTAGTGCATCTGCTCTCTTGCTTCCATGTTAAGGTTGTAAGATGCCGGCAGATAATCCAGAACCATCTCGATTGCCTGCAGTGCAAGTGGATCTGTAAATGGACAGTTGAGTGTTGATACATAAGCTTCAATCGCATGTGTCAGTGCATCCATTCCTGTATAAGCAACCTGTTTCTGAGGAAGTCCTGCTACCAGATCCGGATCAACGATTGCAACATCTGGTGTGATGTTAAAGTCTGCCAGAGGATATTTGATTCCTGTATTGTAATCTGTGATTACGGAGAATGCTGTTACTTCTGTTGCAGTTCCTGATGTAGATGGGATGGCTGCAAATTTTGCTTTCTGACGAAGTTCAGGGAAGCTGAATGGTGTGATGATATTTTCAAATGTCTCATCCGGATACTCGTAAAATACCCACATAGCTTTGGCTGCATCGATCGGAGATCCGCCACCCATTGCTACGATCCAGTCAGGCTCGAACTCCTGCATTACTTTGGCACCTTTCATAACCGTCTCTACAGATGGGTCTGGTTCCACGCCTTCGATCAGCTCAACTTCCATTCCACCTTCTTTCAGGTAGTTCACTGCTTTGTCCAGAAATCCCTGACGCTTCATAGATCCGCCGCCGACTACGAGGACAGCTTTTTTACCTTTCAGATTCTTTAATTCGGATAAACATCCTTTTCCGTGATAAACATCACGTGGTAATGTAAATCTTGCCATTTCAAACACGCTCCTTTTAAAATATTGTGTTAATCTTTTAACACAATTGTACTACTTGCGAATTTCTTTTTCAAGTCTTTGGGGCGATAAAATTGTGATTTTTTTAATATTATAGTGTATTTCTTCTATCTGTTTGTTACTTCTATATAACAAATGTATATTTAGAAGATTTTTTTCCGATTTATAGCTTTTTGATGTTTGTTAAAATATCTCTTATCTTAACTACTTTTAGTTGTATTTTTGTTGCTTTTCTGTTGTAACAAAATATCTTAGTTTTAAAAATTTTAAAATCTGCAAAAATTCTTTTCTGTTTCAAAAGATTTCGCTTATTTAATAACGATTAAAAATCATTGATAAGCATTAAGTATTACATATTTTTGCCAAAAGCTTTGTTAAAAATGTAACACTAAAATTAAATTAATAAATAAAAATTTGAATTGTCAGAATAGTTTAAAATAAATATTCCTGAATGAACGAAATATCATATACAGGTATGGTTCTTTCTGTTGAGTCCAGTTTTAATGACTCAATAAATGAGTTCATTACTTCACTTGTATCATAGATGATGACCTCTGGTTTATGAATGACATAAACTTCATTTGTAAATTCTTCTGAATAATGACCTAATATCTCCGATACTACTTTCATGTTCATATTGTTTTGATCTAACAGTGTTGCATAAGTGTGCCGTAAATCGTGCCATACATGTTTTGTACAATCAATATTACATTTCTTCATTAGTTTCTTAAAATAATAATACGGTCTTGCGATTGCCTTCCCGTGATCCCTAAACAAAACAAAATCTAAGTTTTCATCAAATTCCGGATCATTTTTCAGTGTTTCTTCATATCGTGCTCTTGCCAGATACAGCTCATCCATAATAAAATCAGGAAGCGGGACGTATCTTTTACTGTTACGAGTTTTTAATGTCCTCTTTTGAGAAAGTAACGTATTGTCATCGAACCCCTCATTATCATATCCTCTTCCCAACTGACAGTCGATTAAGAGTTGTTTTTTTGAAAGTCGATTTTTGAAAAACAGATCGCTCTTCCTGTATAGTCATTGACCTGACGGGTATTCCAGATTTCATCAATCATCAGCTGCCAGTTTTGTTCCAGCACAATCAGATCTGTGAGGTTGCCTACCAGATTGCCAAAGTGCTGGTAACTGAGCCACGGCAGTTCATCGTCCTTGTCTGAATAATCCGGGCTCCGTGTCCCGGCTGTCCGGACTCAGGGGTTCTTCCGCACGGGAATATTCACATACTATTTTATTTTTCTATTTTCATTGGAATACTCAGTCAGAGACACTGTAAATCATCTTAAAGCACTTGCCATTATCGTAGTAATTGAATACGATTCATGAACAAGGTTTATTTTATATAAGCACTTGCAAATCAGCACCAGTTTGTAATTATTTCATTATAAAATTGTTCCTTATCTCCGGTTCTCTTCAGGTCTTCCTTTACTTTTCCATCTTTTAAGAAAATAATTCTATCACATGAACTTGCTATAATAGGATCATGTGTTACAAGCAGAATTGTTTTCCCCATCTTCTTATTAATCTCTTCTAAAGTATGTATTACAACCTCTGATGAGGCAGAGTCCAGATTTCCTGTTGGTTCGTCCGCCAAAATTAAATCGGGATTGTAGATTAATGCGCGGCAAATCGCAGTTCTTTGTTTTTCTCCTCCTGATAATTCATATGGTTTTTTATCCAATAAATCCGCAATTGCAAACTTCTCAGCCATTTCTTCACATTTTTTCTTACTCTCCTGAACATCTGCCTCATCCAAAATAAGTGGAAGCATAATATTTTCTTTTATAGACAGACTATCCATAAGATAATAATCCTGAAATACAAAAGCAATCTCTGTTCTTCTAAGTCTTGCCAGTTCAGCCCGGTATATATCTTTTGTATCTTTATCTTTGTAATATATTGTTCCGTCATCTGGTTTGTCTAACATTCCCACTGCCTTTAATAATGTAGTTTTTCCACAACCAGAACGTCCCATAATCCCTACAAATTCACCTTCTTCTATCTCAAATGAAACATTATTTAAAACAGGATAAGTAATGCTTTCTCCTGTTCGGGAAGTTGAGTAATATGCCTTTTTTAAATTTTCCACTTTTAAAATTTTTTTACTTTTTTCCATCTCTACTATCTCCCTCTATTTTTCTAATATTTCTATAAGCAAATATCAAACTAAAAACAGCAAAAAGCAACCATATAGCACCAACAATCAAAATTATTCCTTTAAAGTATCTATGAACCCACTCAATCTGTAAATGTTTCGCATACAAAAGCATGCTACAATACAAAATTGAAATAATTGTGCCACATATAACAGGCAGTCCTCCTGATAGCAGACACTCTTTTATGATTCCCTTTCTGACTTTAGCAGAAGACATTCCTGATTGAATATAAAATCGGTATTTCCATTCTGTCTCTGGAAAATCACACTCCATTTTTATACTCAATACAAATATTCCACACAAAAGCATAATGATAATATTTCCCGCTGCTGAAGCCACATATAAAAGCTTTGTTTTACTTCTTTCTAACAGCAGCTCTTTCTTCTCGTAAATCAGATTCCCATTATCCACATCAAAATAATTTACCTGGGAATGATCTTTGGCATACGCTTTTATTTCTTCGACGACTTTATCATAATTTTCAGGTATGTTCATCATAACAGCCATATTCGCCCCATCTGCTTTCACACAGTTCTTTTGATAATATTCGTCTGAGAATACAATAATATGTTCACATGTTTCACTTCCAAACACACCCGTTAGAATTCTATCTTCTGTTCCGACAACCTTGAATTTTTCCCTAAAATACTGTACTTTAGGTGTTGCTACTTCTTTTATATACAACCACAAATCAGCTCTTGCTTTTCCTATATAAATTAATGGATTTTTTGTATTGTAACCAATTCCGACTTTGTTTCGTTCAAACCTCTCCCTTTGATATACAACAAATATTTCATTGTCTTTCAAATCTAGCGATTTTCCAGTCCATTTTTCATAAGTTGATGCCGGAATCCCCATATGTTCAGCAATATCTGTCGTTGTCACTCTAGCACATGGTACTTTTCTCAGTTCAACCCCTTCATCATCTGTTAAATGATTCAAAAATTCTTCGTCATCCGTATTTGCCATCCATACCAAGTCAAACGGATAATTCTTCGGTTCGGTAATCGGAAGGTTATCCAATAATTTTATAGAAAAATCCGTCATAATAATTACAAGAAATGCTGCAACGACAAATGACATATTTATATTATAAAAGAATCTATGATACCAGTTTTCCAACCATGTAATTCGTTTATAATACTTCTTCTCTTTTTTATTCAACCGAACGAAATAGTATCCTGCCAAACTAATCATAAGCAGGCACATGCCCGCATTCAAAAATACAGTCGGAATACTTTGGGATATCTTTCCCCAATAAAACAACAGACTTATAAGGCCAATCAAGATCAAAAATATCCCAATCAGTAAAGTTTTCGGTCTCTTCTTCAGTGGTTTCCCGTTCTTTTTTCCAACAGTCAACAATGCATCCATTCCCAGACATGCTATCAATTCATCAAAAACAATGAATAGGATGCCGAAAACTTCACATGAAATCACCAATGTATTCCGCAGTGCAATAAATCCATAATTAACCTCTGTAGTAATTGTATTATAAAAGATATTTTGTAATACTGTTTTTGCACACTCTGCTAATATTTTTCCTAAAATCAAGCCACCAGTTACCGAGGAAAATATAATCCCTGCATATTCAAATCCAATAAACATATATCTATGCTTTTTCTTTAATCCCATCGTATCAAGCAGAACATAATCATAGGATTTTTTTTGTATGTACGAAATAATAACCAGTACCATTAATATAAACAAGAGAATATATGTCTCTTGAAAATTAATAAAAGTGTACATTTCTTCCACTATGCCAGAATTTTGTCCATGTATAATTCCTTCAATACTGTCACTAAATGCATATGATACATATATTGTCGAAACCATTAGTATACCACATAATATAACCAGTAAATAATGACCAAACTTATGTTTTAGTGTTTCAAAAAATATTTTTTTCATTATATATTCCCCCTCTATTTTGTTGGATATATACTAATCTATCATTAATAACTTTGGATATTCTTTACCTAAATATATTCCATTAATCAATGTCAATATCGTTCCACTTTCTCCAGATAGGATTGAATAATCATTTGTATACTCGTCATTGAAAATACAATTTCGATGACTTATAATCGTTTGTCTCATATTTCGTTCTCTTGTTATTAAAAAACTCTTATCTCCGGATTCCCTAAATGCTGAAATTTGTATAGACAAAACACTTGCATAGCCATGACACACAATAGGTAAATCAAAATTGTAATTATCTAATTCCTGATTGATTATTGACAATAATTCCTTTTTGTAATATTGATAGTTATTATTATCATTCAAGTAATAACTAACTTTCATTAAACCTCTTACAATTCCAGCATTTCCATAACACCAGCCTGCATTATACGTTATGGAATCCTTTGAAACAGTATTAGAAAAATAATCTTCTACTGATAACATAGTTGGATATTTTAAAATGTTCATATCTCTAACCTGCATTTTTTTCATCGGATTTTGCTGCATTGGCATAGCATCAAATCCAAGATCCTCAAAAAATTCTGACAGAACCTCTGCCTGCTCTTTACTCTGACAGTTAATTTCGCCATCATTCAATTTGAAACCATATTTGCTATGACTCTCATTTATAGATAACAGATTACAGATCATTCGAAAGACATATTCTGTCTCCCTGTCTTCATTCAGCAATCCGTGATCATAGCAAAATCGAAACATTGTATCTGCCTGTTCCGGGCCGGCATATTCAAAGACATCTCTGACCGTGATTCCAGCTGAGACTATCCTCATGGGATCCAACTGATACATCTTCATACAGAACATCTTCAAATACAACAAGTGTCTGGCCTTTTAAAGCACTTCCATCAAACTTAAATGTAAGATCAATGCTTCCATCAGCTTTTTCCGGGGTAAATGTTGTGCTTGCTGTAACTTCTTTGCCGTCAACCAGCAGAGGCTCTTTTGTCTCTTTCACCATTAATTTACCCGCAATCTTATATTCTTTGTTCGGAATAAGATTCGTATATTTTACGGTATCAACAACAGTAACATCATTATCTGCCATAGAGGTATGGGAACCGGTCTCAGAATCTTTTGCAGTTGTTTTGATTTCTGGATAATGGACTGTCTGTCCTTCATCTTTAATATCTGTATGTTCTGCAATTGAAACTTCGTTAAATGTCAGATCTTCGAATGCGACAGTACTCTTTCCTTTAAGTTCACTGCCATCAAACATAAATGTTACATCTACTGTACCGTTGGATTCTGTTGGTGTGAATTTCGTAGAACCCGTAACGTCTTTTTTCTCTTCTGAGAATTTATAATTTGTAATCTTATTGATGTCATATACTTTATGATTATCAATTGCTGCTGTGACATCTTTCTTAAAGGATCCGCTCCATGTGATCAAAGCATCATCGATTGCAATTGGTGTTGCATTCTCATCAGCATTGACAAGAAGATATCCTTTTTCTGTCTTGGAATAAATACCTGCCGGGACTTCATCCGTGCCTTTTTCTACATACACATAGGATCCGGCTTTCAATTTATAAAGTTCCTGATCAGATTTAATTTCACTATTCGTAAATGATTCAACAACTTTTGCCTGCAGAACTTCGCCTGTAGTCTGATCCATCAATTTTCCTTTTAACTCATATTCACGGCCCGGTGTAAGATTCTCATAGGAAACAGTATCATGAATCACTACAAGATCCTCTGCTTTTGACAGATTGATTGCTGTATCTTCGTCTGCTGCCGTTGTCTGGATTTTCGGAAAATCAATTGTCTGGTCTTTATCATTAATGTCTGCATGTGTTCCTACAGATTTTCCTTCATACTGCACATCTTCAAATGCAACGATGCTCTTACCGGCAAGGGCACTTCCATCGAATACAAATGTAAGATCTACAGAACCATCTGCTTTATCCGGAGTAAATGTTTTTGTAGCTGTTACTTCCTGATCATTTACTGTCAGAGGATTTCCTGTCTCTTTATCCATCAAAGTTCCATGAACCTGATACTGTTTTCCAGGAATTAAATTTGTATATTTTACGGTATCAATAATTGTTACCTTATCGTCTGCTTTAGACAGATTGTTCTTTGTCTCGGAATCTTTGGCAGTTGTATGTACTTCTGGGAAGTGCACTGTCTGTCCTTCATCCTTAATATCTTCGTGAGATGCTACGATTGCGTTATCTCTATAAAGCTGTTCGAATACAACAACACTCTTACCTGCGAGATCACTGGCATCGAAATTAAATGTTACATCTACAGTTCCGTCTTCTGCCTTCGGTGTGAATGTGCAGAAACTTGTTACTTCTTTTCCGTTAACTACAAGCGGCTGTCCTGTACATTATTATTTTATCATGTTCTTACATCATATTACAAGAACAGCTAATAAACGAAATTAGTTTTTGAAATTCACAATACCTTTCTTCCGTTCTTCTTCCCTGACTTCATTTTCTGTCTGCTTTCGTCCTGTTTTCTTTTTAGCTTCAATAATGCTCTGATCTGCATCACTGACTGCTAATTTCTGCTGTAACTGATATTTTCTGGTATTTTGTTTAATTGAACTGTTCTTATCACTCAGCCAGTCTTTCCGCTTATTGTATTCACTTAAGACAGATGATTTGTTGGAACCGGATGTCTGTGACAGCATGCTTTTTAATGTAGAGGTTGAAGCAAGACTTTTACTACTTACTCCGCTCCGTGCTTTTGAAAAAATATCACTGATACTAATATTATTTTTTACACTGCTGAATGCAGCTGAATTTGTGGCACTGGAGTATGCCTTCTGAATGGAATCTGCCTCACTGGATAACATCGAGTTTACATTAAAACTTTCCGGGATTTCTGGTGTTTTCAGTTGCATCTGGCTTGCAATATCTCCATATGTACTGTTGAATAAATCCATACAATTTCCTGACTGTCCACTTAAACCGGATTCTGCATAGGTTGTTTCCATGTCGGAAGCCGCCACTGCATATTTTAAATTCGTGATGCTCATGTCGCTGTTACTGCTGTCAAAAAGAGAACCCATATCCGACATATCAAATAAACTGCTTGAATCCAGCTGCAACGGGCTGTAATTTTTAAACAATTCAGAAAATGAAATTTGTTCTCCATTTTGCAATTTCTGGTTCATTTCCGAAAACATCTGATCTGTACTATCTCCAAACAAACTGCCAAATATAGAATCTAAACCGTTATCTGTAGTTGAATCACTGCTGATATCATCCAAACTTGAGGATAACGTATTCTCTATTGATTTCATCATTTCATTTGCCTTTTCATCTGCATTCGTGGTCTGATTTTCTATTTGAGGTGTATCTGTATTGTCTGCAGCAGACTGTACAGCTATTTCAGATGTATGATTCAATGATGCAGCGCAAACGTAACTGAAACTTCCAGCAACCATCGATAGCGTCAATAAACTCATGACTACCATTTTTTTCATAGCAACCACTCCTTTCCATTTTTATTCAATGTTAGAGTGACAGATAATAAAGAAAATATTTTTTGTCCAGAAAAAAAAGATTGGAAAATTTTCTGACATACTATCTTTAGGATGCTAAAAGGAAAGGAGAAAACCGATGCAAAATATGGGACTTCTTATGGAGTATGAAGATATACTCCTTAAAAAGAGAAAGGACTTTTCTGCAACCTATATAGGGCAGAATGCTTCACAAAAAGATATTAAAGAGTTGTTTCAATATGTTTTTGAAAATCTATTGGAATGGACACCAGAAATGGCCAGAGATTATCTTACGATGGATATCATTCAAAAGCTACATTTGATGAGGCCATTAAGGAAATTGGAATATCCGCCGGAGATTAATATTGACCAGGATCTATTCAGTGTTGCCTGGATGGTTTATCCGGAACAAATTCATATTTCCAGACATGAGCTTGTCTCAATGCTTCCTTTTCGGTCACGCTCATGAACCATAATCTTTTCTACAAATTCATTCAGCATGTAAGTGGTCAATTCCTCAAAATTTTGGTATTTATCAACCAGAGCAATAA